>JACZXL010000295.1 GCA_022571635.1 Planctomycetota bacterium | reverse complement strand
GTCGTCCGGGGTCACACGTTGTTTCAGCGACATCACCTGGTCGAGCCGCTTCTTGAGCAGTCGAACGCGCAGCAACGATCGAACCCGCGTGAGTAGCTCGAGCTTGTTGACCGGCTTGGTCAGGAAGTCGTCCGTCCCACACTCGACGGCCCGTTCGAAGTCGCCCACCTCATGCAGCGCGGTGACCATAATCACCACGATATCACGCGTGCCCGGGCTCAACTTGATCTTCTGGCACAGCTCGAAGCCCGACATCCGCGGCATCATCACGTCCAGCAAGATCAAGTCGGGCGGATCATCGGTAATCAGACCGAACGCTTCGTTCCCATCCCGCGCCGTGAGCAATCGGCAGGGAAGGCTCTCCAGGTACGCCTGCATCAGCTCCAGATTCTGGACGTTGTCATCAACGAGCAGGATCGTCGTGTCGACGAGATCTGCCGTATCCGAATCCAAAAGGCTCGGCTGGGCGTCTTTGGTGATCGTGGGATTACTCGTCATAACGACGACTCGGGTGTTGCTGATGACTTGGTCAAGATTCTGATCTGCGAGGCAAGTCTTCTCAGCGCACGCTCGTCAACTGATCCGGTCGGGGACGACCCGAGGCGCTCTTCTAAACGCCGGCTCAACGCCTCCACGTCGCTCGGCCGGTCTACATCGTACCACCGCGGCAGGGCATACACCGCCAGTCCGGCTTCTGCCGCCCGTTGCCGGGTCTGATCGTACACGCGGTCGCTTCCCCAGTCGATGCCGCGGATCACCTCTGGATGGAACCCACCCGCCGCCAGCGTCCAGTAGCCGCCGTCAACGGTCGGGCCGATGGCCAGGTTGTGGTTCGCCAGCGCGTGCGGAATCTCTCGCAGCGCCGTCACCGGGACATCCGGTGCATCGACCCCGAAAAACGCGATCCCCCCCTCGCCGCCGACGACCTCCCACACACGCTCCAGCCGCCGGCCGAGATCACCTGTGCCCTGATCAACAATCTGGGTGAACTGCACGTCCAGGGCCTCGGCGAGCTCCCCACCACACCCATCCGGTGAAACGGCCAGAATCACCCGAGGACTTGCGGCGCAAAGGCGCTCGGCCGTACACCACAGCATCGCCCAGCTCAACTGGGCCGCCGCTTCCGGATCGAGCCCCCCCGGCCCCGCCAACCGCGTCTTCACCGCCCCCGGCTCGGGCCGCTTGGCCATGAGCACCGCCGTCACATCACCGAGCACCATCGCATGGTCCGATCTGGCCAATCAACGTCTCCAAAGCACCTTCGCCGCACCCCCAACGAGGCTGTTCCCGCGGGCCGACCCTCCTTACCATAGAATCCTCCTCGCACAATCCCCGCCGGCGAAGAACGAGTCGGGGGACGAAGCCTAGCATTGCCAGGCGACCAACGCCGTGACCGTCCCGCGAGAGCCACGGCGAGGATGATGAAGAAGAAAGCGTAACTATGGCAGTAGCAAAAACATACGATCGCCTCGCCTGGGAGGCGCGATTCAACCAACCCACGGTCGACCAGCTCCGAGCCGACCTTCCCCCCGCCGCCGCCAGGCTCATGGACCGCATCCAACACGCCATGAGCCAATTGGAGGGCGTGGCCCAGGGCATCCGCTGGTTTGGCGAATGTTGGCGCTGGTCGATCGAATACCGCACCGACCACAGTGACGAGCCGCTGGCCCTACTCATCCCCTCGCCGGCCGACCTTCGCCTCGCGGTCCCCCTGACCTGCGAATTCCTACGCGCACTTCCAACCTCGCGCTTACCTCGGACCGTCCGCGACGGCCTCGAATTGGCCCGCGAGTCCTTCGACAGCCGGTGGGGGCTTTGGTCGCTGGATTCGCCCGACATCCTCGACAACCTCGTCGATCTCATCGAATCGAAGTTGCACCATCTCGCCAAACAAGCCGGGTAAGGCCAACCTGCGGTCTGCCGCGCTCTTATCCCCCTCTCCCCCCGGGAGAGGGGTTAGGGGTTAGGGGTGAGGGTCACGATTGTGGGCACGAGGAAACAAGCAACCACAGATAAACACAGATGTGGGGATGAAATGTAAAGCCGCGACCAGTGGTCGCGCTCCGCAACCGGCCCAAGTCGTTCGTCACACCCATATAAAGCCGCGACCGCTGGTCGCGTTGGGAACAGAGCAAGCCGCCGATCGGCCAATGACCACTCTCACCGTCCGATTCAACAACGCGCAAGACCGCTCGCGTTCGGCCGGCCCTTCCTCCAATCCCGCCCAACCCCGTGAGGGTGAACAAGGCACAAAGGCACGGAGGAGTAAAGCAGCGATCTCCCGATTCGATCGGGATGTCGCCCCGGTTCACGTGAGGAATGGCTTCGCGGCCCGATGCGCGGCCGACGGGGTTTGGTGTTCGGGCGCGAACCGTCCCGATGCGATCGGGACGGCCCGCTGAGGTTTTCCCTTGCCGATCACCCGTCCTTCTATGTCCCTTGCACAAGCCTCACCTTAGCAGGGGACCCGCTTGCGCCGCGGTGTGAGACCCCATGTCACCTTTGTTTGCCGATTTGACGGATTTGTGAACGCCGATCTTCTCAGTTGACGTACTATATTGGCTGAGCACGTCTGTTTCGCGGAGAGGAACGGCATCATGCCATCAAGGGGCAAAACAAGGCACCGAGGCACGAAGTGTAAAGCCGCGACCGATGGTCGCGGGAGGAAAGAACGATGAATATGCGGTTAGCGACAACCCTGGCGATAACCGCGGTATTGCTCGGGCTGAGAGGGCAGGCTCTGGCTCAGCCGGCTTGTGGATATGAGGTCGTGATCGTTCACCCGGATCCGTGCGGGCAATTCGGTCCGCCGTCGGCTAGCGGTCAGGGCATAAATGCGTTTGGCCACGTCGCCGGGCATCATGAAAAATGCAGCGACCAACTCGATCAGGCCTTCTATTGGACGCCCCGAACAGGCATGGTCGACCTGGAAATGCCGGCGGGAACAAACTCCAGCGAGGCCGCCGACATCGAGGGAACGCGGATCGTGGGGACCTTTGACCTGGATGGCGATGGGCTGAGCGGACTCGGGTTCGTCTATGACTCCGGAACCGCCGAATTCACTAACCTTGGGACTCTACCGGGCGGGACCCGCAGCGAAGCGTTCGCCGTGAATAGTGCCGGCCAGATTGCGGGATACTGGGGCAACAAGGTCATCGGCCCGTGGCAGACGTTCATCTGGGAGAACGGCGAAATGATCGACCTCGGGCCGTCGATCGGGGGACTTCACAACCGCGGCTTCGATATCAATGAAGCCGGAGCGATCACCGGCTGGGCGGGTGCCGGTAACGTTATTGATTCACATGCGTTCATTTGGGAGAACGGCAAGGTGATCGAGTTGCCCTTTATTCCCGACGGCTTTACGAGTGAGGGCCGGGCAATCAATAATCATCTCGATGTTGTGGGTTGGGGTCGGAAGTTCGACGAGAAACTTCAATCGAATGTCCGCCGCGCGTTTCTGTGGACCGACGGTCGCATGATCGACCTTGGTGTGCTCCCCGGACGGACTGAAAGCTTTGGCTACGGTGTGAATGATGCGAAACAAGTGATCGGCTTGTCTTGGGACTTCGGAAGCAACGGCTCGCCATTCATTTGGCAAGATGGTGTGATTACTGATCTTAACGATCTCGTCCCCCCGGAGATTACTATTGGGGAGGCATGGGCGATCAATAACGCTGGTGAGATCGCGGGCTCCGGCAGAGGCCCGGGAGGCGGCCACTTCGGGATGGCGCTGTTGATTCCCAACCCGCGCCCACTGGGCGATTTGGATATGGACTGCGCAGTCGGCGTTGCGGATTTGCTTATGCTTCTGGGTGATTGGGGGCCGTGCGAGAACTGCGAGGATTGCCGGGCAGATCTCGATGGTGATTGCAGCGTCGGCGTGAAGGATTTGTTGATACTGCTGGGTAATTGGGGGTAGGAAGAAAAAGACACGGAGGGACGAAGGCATGAAGTGTAGAGCCGCGACCGAGGGTCGCGGTGGACAAGAAAAGGGGACGGGAGTTTTCAGGTTGGATCTACTGATCGTCGTCACGCGCGACCCATTGGCCACGGCGGTAGTACGGGCGCGATGCGTCGGCGCCGAGCGTCTGTTGGAGGTTGTCCGGATCGACCTCGACGAGTGGTCGACCACGACGCAGCATCAATTCGCCGGACCAGGCTCGATCGGCGCCCGCCAGCACTGCGGCCTCCAGTTGCAGCATTCGATGGAGATCGTCGTCGGCGATCATCGGGCGGCGCTGTCCGCGATAGAGCTTGCAATCTTCGATGAATCGCTTCGCGCCGCCGCGCAGAACGCCGCCGACTGATTCGAGCAACGCGGTGGCCCCGGGCTTTTTGAGGACGGCCAAG
>JACZXL010000294.1 GCA_022571635.1 Planctomycetota bacterium | reverse complement strand
AGAATCCTTCGACGATCAAGCGGGATCGTCGTATTGGACCGGTTCATGGCCGAGCGCGTGCTGCGCAAGGCGGATGTGAAAGACAAGCTGACGGTGATGCCGCCTTGGCCCCATGAAGGACATCTTGAGGTGGTTGCCCACGCCGACAATCCCTTCCGCAAAGAGCACAGTCTGGATGGCAAGTTCGTGATTATGTACAGCGGCAACCACAGCGTATGCACGCCCCTGCGCACCGTGCTCGATGCGGCGCTTCAGCTTCAGGATGATCCGCGACTCGTCTTCATGTTCATCGGCGACGGCACGGGTAAAAGGGAAGTTGACGATACGATAGCCGAGCATCAGCCCAACAACATTCGCTCGCTGCCGTACCAGCCGTTGTCGCAGATCAAGTATTCGTTGTCCGCAGCGGACGTCCATCTCGTGGTCGTCGGGCCGAGCGAAGTCGGCGTGCGACATCCGTGCAAGATCTATGGGGCGATGGCCCTCGGTCGTCCGATCCTGCTTCTTGGCCCTGATCCGTGTCATGCTTCTGATCTGGTGGATGAGAATGATCTGGGCTGGCACATTCAACACGGCGACGTCGATGCGGCGATCAGCACGATCAAACACATGGTCGATCAAGACGCTGGTGTCCTGGCCGAGATGGGTCAGCGCGGCAAAAAGATCGTCAACGAACAGCTCAGTCAGGACATACTTTGCACCAGATTCTGCGACATCATCGAGAGCGGTGTGCAATCCAATGCCGCCCCTTCCCGCATCCAAGCGCATTGACTCGCCCCCAAGCGCACCTGTGTGTTGACCGAACCGGAGCCTCGTGATGGCACAAGCGACCGTTTCCGAATTCTTCGATTCATACGCCGGTGACTTCGACGCCATCTATGGCACGAAGAACACGATGTTGAATCGACTGCTCAACCGGTACTTGCGCGCGAGCATGAGGATCAGATTCGAGAAGGTGCTCGCGTCGTGCGATCCAATCCAAGGCAAGAGCGTGATCGACATCGGCTCGGGGCCCGGGCATTTTGCCATCAGTCTGGCCCGCAAGGGCGCCGATCACGTTCTTGGCGTTGATTTTGCCGAAGGTATGAACGAATTGGCCTCGCGTCATGCCGAGCAAGCGGGTGTGGCCGATCGTTGCCGGTTCGACTTCGGAGATTTTCTTGAGTATGAGATTCCCGAGCAGTTTGACTACGCGGTCGTCATGGGTTTCATGGACTATATCGCCGACCCGAGCACGGTCATCCGCAAGGTGCTCTTGGCCACGCGCGTCAAGGCGATGTTCAGCTTCCCCGCCGCCGGCGGATTCCTCGCTTGGCAGCGCAAGCTGCGCTACCGGAAACGATGTGAACTGTATATGTACACCGCTGCGCAACTGGAGGAACTCTTCAGCCAGGCCGGTGATTATTCGGTGCGGATCGAGCCCATCGCGCGTGATTTTTTCGTAACCGTCACAATCAACAGCTCGTCAACATAGGATTGCTCCGAACGTGCGCCCATGAACCACCCCACCGACACCATCACCAATGCGTTGTCATTTGACATCGAGGACTGGTTCCACATGGTGGGGATCGACGCCGTCGCCGATCCGGACACTTGGCCCCTGCCCTCGATCGTTGTGGATCAAACCGAATGGATCGTGCAAACACTGGCGGAGGCGGACGTGAAGGCGACCTTCTTCATGCTCGGATGGGTGGCTGAGCGATATCCCCAATTGGCGAGGCTGATCGCCGACGCCGGCCATGAGCTTGGAACCCACTCCTATTGGCATCGCAAGGTCTACGAGCTGACGCCGCAGCAGTTCCATCAGGACATGAAGCGGTCGATCGACGTCATCGAATCTCAAAGCGGCCAAAAGGTCCTGGGCTTCCGCGCGCCGAGCTTTTCGATCCGCCCCGGCACGGAGTGGGCCTTTGATGTCCTGGCGGACCTTGGACTGGTGTATGACACGAGCCTGTTCCCGGCGCGGCGTGGGCACGGCGGGTATCCCTGTCCGCCTCAGCCGCACGTTTTTCGCGACGCCCCGGGTGGTCGGCCGATTCACGAGCTGCCCATCAGCGTCATGCGCATCGGCCCGATCAAACTCCCCTTCAGCGGCGGCGGGTATGTGCGATTGCTTCCCGGGGCCGTCATTCGCCGTGGTTTTAGCCAGTTACACAAGCGAGGCTGCCCGGTCGTGATCTACCTGCATCCCCGCGACTTCTGCCCGGACTGCCCGCGGGTGCCGATGCCGTTGCACCGTCGCTTCAAGTCGTACGTCGGGCTGGGCACGACCAAACGGAAACTCGCGATGCTGCTTGGGCGCTATCGCTTCGATACGTGCTCATCGGTGTTGGGCATCACTTCGAGCCGGGCAGCGAGATAACGATGCGCAGCCTACACGCCCCGCCGCCGGTCCGCCGCAGCCCGTTCAGTCTTGGCAACAGACTGGCCAGAGCCTCGTGGGCGATCGTCTACGTGTTGCTCTTTCGCCCGTCGCCTCGCCCGATGCATCGCTGGCGCAACTGGCTGCTGCGACTGTTCGGCGCGAAGCTGCACCGGACCGCCAGGGTTTATTCGCGGGCGCGATGTTGGGCGCCGTGGAATCTCACCATGGATCAACATGCCTGCATCGGCAACGACGTGGACATCTATTGCGCCGCGCCGATCACGATCGGCGCCTACTCGACCGTGAGCCAATACAGTTACTTGTGTGCAGCCACCCACGATTTTGAGGACGTCCACCATCCGGTCGTAGCCAAGCCCATCGTGATCGGGACCCGCTGCTGGATCGCGGCGGACGTCTTCGTCGGCCCGGGCGTGACCATCGACGACGGAACAGTGGTGGGCGCGCGGTCGGCGGTGTTCAAGGATCTGCCGGCGTGGGTCGTCGCTATCGGGACGCCCGCCAAGCCGGTCCGCAAGCGAGGCCTGCGTCCGGAGGACTTTGAGCAAACCGCGACGAAGCATGAGGCCGGCCGATGATTGACGCCATGATCATCACGCACAACGAGGCGCTCAACCTGCCGCACTGTCTCAAGGCGCTTACCGGCTGGACCAACAAGATCTTCGTCATCGACAGCGGCTCAACCGATGGCACGCAGGAGATCGCGCGCTCGCTGGGGGCCGAGGTCGTGCATCATGACTGGCAAGGCTACGCCCGACAGAAGAACTGGGCGTTGGACACGCTCCCATTTGAATCGCCGTGGATCCTCATCGTCGACGCTGACGAGGTGATTACCGAGAACCTCCAACGGAGATTGATCGAGATCGCGACCGGCCCCGACGACGGGGTTCCGGAAAACGGGTTTTACATCAACCGTCTGACCTACTTCCTGGGCAAGCCGATCTACCACTGCGGCTACTTCCCAAACTGGAACCTGCGCCTCTTCAAGCGGGGCGCGGGGCGCTACGAAGACCGCGAGGTGCATGAGCACATGATCATCGAGGACCCGGTCGGGTACATCAAGGAGCCGATGCTCCATGATGATCGTCGCGGCCTGGAGCATTACATAGCGAAGCACAATCGTTACTCGACGCTGGAGGCGCGTTCTCTGTTCGAAGCGATGCACGGTAGCGGGTCGGAAGATCATGGGGCCAATATCGCCGCCCAAAGCCGGCGTCGTCGTTGGCTGAAGCGGTTCGTCACGCCCCACGTGCCCGCACCGGGTATGTGGCGTTTCCTGTACATGTACGTTTGGCGGCTCGGCGCGCTGGACGGGCTGGCGGGTCTGGAGTTCTGCCGATTCATCGGGATGTATGAGCGCATGGTTGCGATGAAGCTCAAAGAGTTGCGCCGACAAGCCACCCAAGCGGCGACCGCGCCGGTTCCGGCGGGCCAAGGCGGACTGGCCCGACCCGAAGGCAGCGACCCGGTGATTCCGCGACCGCTTCAACCGTCAACCGACCACACCGCAGCGCCGACCGACGTCGCAACCACCTCGGCCCCGCCGCTGCAAATGCAGCCGGAGGCAAGTCCGTGGAGCCTGAAGGAAAAGATCGGCCGGGCGCTGTGGATGCTCATCGGCAAACCACTGTTTCGCCTGAGCTTCCACAACTGGCATCGGTTTCGCGCGGCGTTGCTTCGCCTTTTCGGGGCGAAGATCGGCAAAGGCGTCGCGATCCGACCCACCGCCAACATCGAAGTCCCGTGGATGATCGACATCGACGACGGGGCCACTGTCGGCGACCACGCCATCCTCTACAGCCTGGGAAAGATACGCATCGGCAAGCGATCGATCATTAGCCAGTACGCGCACCTTTGCGCCGGAACGCACGACTACGCCGACCATACGTTTCGGCTGATCCGCGCTCCGGTCACGATCGGCGACGACGTTTGGATCGGCGCGGATGCGTTCATCGGCCCGGGCGT
>JACZXL010000293.1 GCA_022571635.1 Planctomycetota bacterium | reverse complement strand
CTCGCAGGGCGCTCGTATCTCGATATTCTCGAGGCCGGGGGCGGGATCATGTCTACGGTGCGTGCCGTCCGCGCTGCTTCGCAGCAAGAACTCACCGAGAACCTGCGGCGGCGTTTGGAACGAATGGCGGCGTTGGGAACAGCCACGGTTGAAGTCAAATCCGGGTATGGGTTGACAACTAGAGATGAATTGAAAATGTTGCGCGCGGTGCGCGAAGCCCCCGATGGAATCGGGACGGGACGCGCAAGCGGCAGCGCGATGACGATCGTTCCTACGTTCCTTGGCGCGCACGCGATTGATCCGGACAATCCTCGATTCGTTGAGCAGACGATCGATGAGACGCTGCCGGCGGTGGCTGAAGAGTTCCCCGGCATTGTCTGCGACGCATACTGCGAACAAGGTGCGTGGTCGCTCGACGATACCAAACGGCTCTTTGAAAGAGCGCATCTCCTCGGCTTGCCGCTTCGCGTTCACGCCGATCAGTTCAATAGCCTGGGCATGACTCGCCTGGCCGTCGATATGAACGCGGTCAGCGTCGATCATCTCGAAGCGACGACACCGGACGATCTGAAGTATCTGGCGAAAAGCGAGACGATGGGTGTGGCGCTGCCGGCGTGCGGGTTTCATCTGGATGATCGCTACGCCCCGGCCCGGGCGTTCGTCGATGCCGGCGGAGCGCTGGCGATTGCGACCAACTACAACCCGGGCTCCGCCCCCACGCCGTCGATGCCGTTCGTGATCGCCTTGGCCTGCCGCAAAATGGGACTCACACCGGCCGAGGCGATCGCCTGCTCGACGATCAACGCTGCGTGTGTCTTGAACCTTGCGTCGGAAGTTGGTTCGATCGAAGTGAACAAGCGAGCGGATCTGCAACTGCTCGATGGGACTGACGAACGCGAGCTTGGCTACGAATTCGCTTCACCAGGCCCATGGCTGACGATCATCAATGGGCAAGTTTCGCATCGTCGAGCAGGGAATTGAGGCCAGAACGGTTTGACGAATACCCGAGAGTCCTTACGATCCAAGCATGATCGCGACGGCTCAACAGGATATCGACGGGGCATACGCAGCGGCACAATGCGTCGTGCAAACGCATCGGAGGCTCGCGGAGTTTCTGCGCGCGGGCTTGACACTGGCCGAGATCGATCGCTTTGCGGCTGAAACGTTGTCGTCGCTGGATTGCCGCAGCGCGTTCTTGCGCTATCGAATGCGCGGCTATCCGCCGTTCCCCAGCCACGCGTGCCTGTCGCTCAACGAGTGCATCGTTCACGGCACGCACCACATGACGGCTGAGCCGATCAAGCCGGGCGACGTCCTGAAGATCGACATCGGCGTAACTCACCATGGTTGGATCGGCGACGCGGCGTGGACCTACGCGATCGAGGAGGTTTCAGAAGACGCCCAACGCCTGATGGCCTGTGGGCGCGAATCGCTGCGCCGGGGGATCGCGACGATGCAGATGGATCGCCCGTTGATCGACTGGGCCACGGCGGTACAAACCTATGTCGAGGGCGAATGCGGTTTTCATCTGGTTCGTGGTCTCGGCGGTCACGGGTACGGGCGCAAACTGCACGGGCCGCCGTTTCTGTCGAACGTCGTGCCGACACAGCCGCGCGAATGGCCCGACGCCTGGTTGACGTTCAAGCCGGGGATGCTGCTGGCGGTGGAGCCGATGGTCGCCGTCGGCACGGGTGAGACTGCCTCTGGTGACCAGCAATGGCCCATCCGCACCGCCGACGGCTCCCTGGCCGTTCATTACGAAGCGGATGTCCTGATCACCGAAGATGGGCCTCGCGACCTCACGGAAGGCTTGGACGAGCTGCCGGACGTCGTCGGCTGAAAACCCAGGGTCGAGTCGGCCGGTTCCGGCAACACCGATCAAGACAGCCAGTATCATTCGTGGACCGGTTCACGGCCCTCGTGCGGTCACTGCATCCGGATCGCTCCTGGGTATTGGTTCGCAAGAAAGTTGGGAGGTCGCCCATGCGTACGAAGTTTCAGCATCTGACCGTCGCGCTTGTCGCCGTCTTTGTTACGGCCGGTACACTTTTGGGTCAACAGACGACCTACCCGGCCACGAAGCGCGTCGATCATTATGACAACTACCACGGCGAGCAGGTACACGATCCGTATCGCTGGCTCGAAGATGATGCGCGCGAGTCGGAGGCGGTCGCCGAGTGGGTTGAAGCGCAGAACAAGGTGACCTTTGGATATCTCGAAAGTATCCCGCAGCGCGCGGCCATCAAGCAGCGCCTGACGGAGTTGTGGAACTACGAGCGGTACTCGGCGCCGTTCAAGGCCGGGGGGCGGTACTACTTCACGAAGAACGACGGCCTGCAGAATCAATCCGTCGTGTACATGATGGAAACGCTCGCTGACGAGCCGGCGGTCCTGTTCGACCCCAACACATGGTCCGAGGACGGGACCGTGGCCCTGGGGGGGATGGCGTTTAGCGATGATGGGAAGTACGTCGCCTACGCCATTTCCGAAGGCGGATCTGATTGGCGTGCCTGGCATGTACGACACATCGCTTCGGGCGAAGATCTTTCCGACGAGCTGAAATGGATCAAGTTCGCCTCACCCGCCTGGACCAATGACGGTCGCGGGTTCTTCTATAGCCGCTACAACGAGCCCAGAGAAGGCGCAGCTTTTCACGATATCAACGAACTTCAGAAGCTGTATTACCACCGCGTCGGGACGCCGCAAACTGATGATGTGCTGGTCTATCAACGCCTGGACGAGCCGAAGTGGGGTTTTGGGCCACAGGTCACCGAGGATGGGCGATACCTCGTCATCACGATCTGGAAGGGTACAGGCGACAAGTACCGCGTGATGTACAAGGACCTCAACGAGCCCTACGGGATGCTGATCGATTTGATCGACACATTCGAGTCCGAGTACACGTTCCTCGGCAACGAAGGTCCGGTGTTTTACTTCCGGACGGATCGGGACGCTTCCCGCCGGCGCGTGATTGCCATCGACATCCGCAAACCCCAGCCAGCGAACTGGCGCGAGATCATTGCCGAATCCGATGACACGCTCAGGGCGGTGTCGCTGGTGGGCAACCTGTTCGTCGCCTCGTACCTGCACGACGCCAAGACGGCCGTTCGCGTTTTCGACATGAACGGCGAACACCTTCGGGACGTGCAATTGCCGGGGATCGGATCGGCGGGCGGCTTCGGCGGCAAGCGCAGCGACACTGAGACGTTCTATTCGTTTTCGAGCTTTGCGACGCCGCCGAGTATCTATCACTACGACCTGCTGACCGGTGAGAGTACGCTGCTGAACCGCGCGCAGGTTGACATGGATACCAGCGCCTACCTCACGAAGCAGGTGTTCTACTTCAGCAAAGACGGCACGCGGGTGCCGATGTTCATCACGCACAAGAAGGGCATCACACTCGACGGATCAAATCCGACGCTGCTGTATGCCTACGGCGGGTTCAATATCCCCATCACGCCGCGTTTCTCGATCACTCGTCTGGCGTGGATGGAGATGGGCGGTGTCTATGCGGTCGCCAATCTGCGCGGCGGCGGCGAGTACGGCGAAGATTGGCACCAAGCGGGCGCTAAGCTCAACAAACAAAACGTCTTTGACGACTTCATCGCCGCCGCCGAGTGGCTTATCGACAACGATTACACCAGCCGAGACAAATTGGCGATTCAAGGTGGAAGCAACGGCGGGCTGCTCGTCGGCGCCTGCATGACGCAGCGACCGGAGCTGTTCGGCGCGTGTTTGCCGGCCGTCGGCGTCATGGACATGCTGCGCTTCGACAAGTTCACCATCGGCTGGGCGTGGGTTGACGACTACGGCTCTTCCGACGATCCGGAGCAGTTCAAGGCCCTGCGCGCGTATTCGCCCTATCACAATCTCACGCCGAGCACGGTCTATCCGCCAACATTGATTACCACCGCGGACTTTGATGACCGCGTCGTGCCGGGTCATAGTTTCAAGTTCGCTGCTGCATTGCAATATGCCCAGGCGGGTGATGCGCCGGTGCTGATTCGCATTGAAACGCGCGCGGGTCACGGCGGCGGCAAGCCCACCACCAAGCGCATCGAGGAAGCGGCTGATCTGTGGGCGTTCCTCGTCAAGTCGCTGGATATGGACGTGGATTGAACAGAGACCTGGGTCATACGAATCGCAATTGATCCGCGGGCGGGTGCCATGCTTTGACCCGTTAGGGCAAAGCATGCTTCATCCCGACGCGTCGGGAATGAAGCATGACACGCGCGAAACGCACGAGAATCATTTGGGATTCGTATCACTAGGCACACGCTCACCGCTGCCGGGAGAGACCGGCGGCGGCGTTGGTTCGCAAGACTCGCTTCCGCGCTCGCCCTTGCAAACGACGGAAGG
>JACZXL010000292.1 GCA_022571635.1 Planctomycetota bacterium | reverse complement strand
CAGACGGGCATCGCGAACGCGACCAGTACGACCGTCTCGGCGACAGCCACCCCGATCTCGAGCCAGCGGTTCCACTTCGCCTCGATGTGCTGGTAGACGGCCACGTGACCCGGGCGCTCGCGGAAGCGGACCAGGCAGTAGGCGATGAAACCGCCCCAGAAGACGAAGAGGGCGAGCATGAACCAATGGATCGCGATGATCATGAAATCGATATCGGCGCCATGTATTGAAACGTCGGGGGGAAGCCACCAGCCGTATTGCGGATCGTTCACTGGGATCCCTCTCTAGCTCTTGGGGTAGGCAAACTCGACAGTCTTGGTCTCGCCGTCACCGATCGTGACCGTCTGCTCCATCACCTCGTATTTCTCGTGCCAGGCTTCGATCGTGTAGGTGCCCGGCGGGAGATTCTCCAACTTGAATGAGCCATCGTCACCGGTCACCGAGAAGTAGGGATGTTCCACCACGGCGACATAGGCGTTCATCCAGGGATGGATGTCGCACTTGACCTTCATGGGCGGACTCGCCTCATCCCTTTTCATCTTGATGGTGACGTTTGCGGCGCCCGCGGGCTGGGACCGATTGAACGGCCGGTTGACCTTCGCGTAGCCGTGGACATTGTGCGCGGTGGGATCGCTGGTCTTGATCGACAGGGACTGGCCCTTCCGCATGCCCTGCACGTGCGGGCTGTACATGCAGCCCTTCTGGTCCAGCATGGCGTCGCCTTCGGGCATCGGAAAACTCCAGCCCTCGACGCCCGATTTGACCCAGACGAAGACGTTTCGGAGCGTTCCGTTGTCATTGAGGATGACCGTGTCCGGCTTCAGCCGCTTGCCGCCGTGCGCCTCTGCGCATTTCTCGTCTGCGCCCGCCATGTCGATCGGCCGCGATCGCGGTTTCTTGCCGGTGAACTTCACGCTACCCGTGATCGTCGCCGTGCCCACTGCGGGATCCCACGGCTTGCCATCATCGGCGCCGCTGCTCAGAGGAAAAACCAGAGCCAGGCTGGCTAGAACGAGAAACAATCGCTTGTCCACGGAACCTCCTAACGACGATGTCAGATATCGCTCCTGGGTTTGGACGGGTCAAGCCCGGGCGAATTCAGAATTGATTGGCATTGATGAAACGCTGTTCTGTTGTGCAGACCTCGCGCAAAAGCCTCTGAAACCTCTAGAAAGATCCAGCACCTTTAGCATACTATTCGCGACGCAACATTGGACCCGGGGGGGCGGATGGCAGCGAAAGGGGGAGGTTGGCCGGGCGCTCTCGCCGGAGTCCGCGGCGGGATCTTAAAAATCTCACTCATACTGATCGTTGTCTATCTGGTGGTCTTCCTGCTGCCGCGGTTGTTCGAGGCTGCCGACTACCGGGAGTTCCCGGTGATCGGTAGCCGGGTGCTCGTGTGGTGTCTGGCCCAAGCGCATCTGATGTTTGCCGCGTTTGTGCTGGGTGTGCCGATTTTCGCGTTGATCGCCGAAGTGATGGGCGTTGTGATCAAGGATGAACGCTACGACGGGCTGGCCAAGGAGTTCACCCGGCTGCTGGCCATGAGTTACACGTTCACTGCCACGCTCGGCGGCCTTCTGCTGATTGCGCTGGTGACACTCTACCCCCGCTTCGTCACCCACATGGAGAAGGTGTTCGACCCGACGTGGTCCTTCTACGTGCTGGCCATCTTCAGTGAGGCGCTGGTTGCCTATCTCTACTGGTACAGCTGGGATCTGCTGCAGGGGAAGCGGAAGCGCTGGCACCTCTTCATCGGCGTGCTCGTCAACCTGGGGGGGATCGCCATCCTGGTGATCACCAACGCCTGGACGGGCTACATGATGACGCCAGCCGGTGTAGAGGGTACCGACCTCGCGATTACCGTTACGAGTCGCTACGACGCTTTCACAAACTTCGCCTGGAACCCCTTGAACATCCACCGGCTGCTGGCCAACGTCTGCTTTGGCGGGTCGATCGTGGGCGCCTACGCGGCGTTCCGCTTTCTGGCAGCGACCAACGACGATGAGCGGGAACGCTACGACTGGATGGGCTACGTCGGCAGCTTCATCGCCGTGGCGGCCTTCATTCCGCTGCCGTTCGCGGGTTACTACCTGGGTCTCGAGATCTACTCCTACAGCCAGCAGATGGGGGTATCGATGATGGGCGGCTCCTTCGCCCAGCTCTGGATCCTGCAAGCCATCCTGATCGGTTCGCTGTTTCTGGGCATCAACCTCTACCTGTGGTTGGCGATGGGCCGCATCCCGGGCGGCGAACGCTATCGCAAGTACCAGGCGCCGGTGTTGTTCGCGCTGGCGACGGGCCTCGCGGTGTGGGCCACACCCCATACCATCATCGCGACCTTCGCCGAGATGAAGGCCATGGGCAGCGCCCACCATCCGAAGCTCGGCTTTCTGGGCGTCATGTCGGCCAAGAACACCGCCGTCAATGTGATGATCCTCGCCACCTTCCTCAACTTCATGCTCTACCGGCGGGGCAACAAGCAATCGACGTCGTCCTTCGGCAGCGTGGGCAAGGGGATCCAGGCGCTGGCCCTGCTTGCCGTCGGAGTGGGGATCGTCTGGATTGGCGTCTACGGCTACTTCGTGCCCGCCGCGGTGCGGGTCGGGCTCTCGAAGTACCAGCCGCTGATGGTCGGGGCGTACATGGTCTTGTTCCTGGTCCTCGAAGCCCCGATCTACCGCGGCGCGAAGTCCCTTGGTGAAATCCGTTGGGGACAGATGCCACGCATCTCGCAGTACGTCCTGTTCTTCCTGGCTGTCACCTTCACCTGGCTGATGGGATTGATGGGCTACATCCGCTCCGGCATCCGTCAACACTGGCATGTGTATCAAGTCATGCGGGATACGAGCGACTCTGCCTACATCCCAACCCATGGGTTCGCGACGATGGTCGTTTCGATCATCGTGATCTTGTTCTTCCTGTTCGTGTCGATGGTGTTTGCGATGGCGATGCGCTCAGAGCTGAAGGAGCGACAGGCGAGTTGACCGCGGTATTCCTCAAAATCCTGGCCTTCGTGGTCCTGATTACCGGGTTCTACGGGGGCGTCGGCCAGTTCTGGTTGACGCAGTCGGAAGAGCACCCGCCCCCCGAGTTGGAGATCACGGTCGATACCGATATCGACACCCTGGTTGGGATGGGCGAGACGCTCGTCAGGAACAAGGGTGGCTGCCTCCTCTGCCACAAGATCACCGAGCAGGGAAACAACCGCGGGCCGGACCTCCGAGGGGTGGGTGGTCGGGCCGGGGTACGGAAACCCGGCATGAGCGCCGAGGCCTATCTGATGGAGTCGCTCGTCGAGCCCGGAGCGTATGTGGTCGAGGAGTTCGCCACGGCCGGCGGCGCGAGCATCATGCCTTCCGCCGACCGGCCGCCGGCCGACATGAGCGCGACCGAGCTCAAGGCCCTGGTTGCATTCCTCCAATCGCTGAGCGGGGAGGTCACCGTCGAGATCACCGCCGAGGATGTCCGGGCGGCCGAGGCCAGCAAACAGCAGGCGCCCCCCAGCACCGCGAGCAGCCACCCGGGCGCCGCCCTGCTCAGCGCGAAAGCCTGCGTGGCTTGCCACGACGTCAAGGGGAGCGCGCGGCTCGTCGGACCTCCGTTGACGAATGTCCGTGAGCGGCTTTCGGCGGCGGAGATCCGTCAGTCGATCGTCGATCCCGACGCGGTGATCGCGGAGGGCTTCGCGGCGGGCCTGATGCTGCAGAACTTCGCCGAGACGCTGACCCCCGAGGAGCTGGACCAGCTCGTCAGCTATCTCTCCGGTGAGGTTTCGCTGGCTGAGCGCCTGTCCCACCCGGCGGCGCATCTCGCCTTCTTGATATTGCTATTCAACGTAGGTACGTACGCAGCGATGCGTATGTCTCGGTCTGCGCGTCCGATGACCGCTCCCGGCGAACTCGCAGAGAGTGAGCCCGGGGCGAAGCGCTCCTGGCTCCCGGTCGGTGCGTTGCTCGGGGCCATCGTGCTCGCTTTTGGGCTCTACCTGGGGTTCCGGAACGGATCCCCAGAGCAACCCGAGAAAGAACAAGCGGCGGCGGCCGAGCCGGCTAAATCGGCTGAAGCACCGGTCGAGCCGGTTGCGGCGGTCGAGGCGCTGGCCGCGCCGGCCGCGTCGGCGGCGCTGGACGGAAAGGCGCTCTTCGGGGTCACCTGCACGGCTTGCCACGGACCGGACGCCAAGGGTTTGCCCGGTCTGGGCAAGGACATGACGACCAGCGAGTTCATCGCATCGACGAGCGACGCGGAGCTGGTCGCGTTCATCAAGCAGGGCCGGGCAGTCGACGACCCGCTCAACACCACCGGGGTGCCCATGCCACCCATGGGAGCGAACCCGGCGCTCAGCGACGGTGAACTCTTGGCGATCGTCG
>JACZXL010000051.1 GCA_022571635.1 Planctomycetota bacterium | reverse complement strand
TGAGTTCTTCACAAGCCCGGCGCGAGCCGACATCAGCCTCGGCCAACACTTTTTGGAGCCGAATCCCACGTGTGGCATCGACAAACTCGTGCGTCTGCTTCCGCGGGCGGGTCTTGGCCCGAGGCGTCGGCCGGGTCCGTGATTTGGCCTGCGGCCGGTTCATGGCGGGTTGATGATATGCACGCTTGGCAGGGTGGTTATCGTGCTCACGGATCGGCTCTTGGCCTGTCCTGGGAGTCCCCAGGAGGCGGCACGATCGAAACGGGTCATCACCATCGCGGCGGCGGGCTTCCACCTCGCCGCGCCGGTGGCCGGGCCCAACGAGGCGGACCCCCGACCTCAGGTCTGCACGGCTTGTTTATCGATCGCTAGCAAGTTGAGGCCTGGATTGCCGATCAAGGGGTAGAGATGGCCGAACCCCGCATCCGACCTGTGATGGACTGGCTGAGGCGCGTGGTCACGCAGCCGTTGGACGAGCTGAGTCGTTGGCAGAAGACGGTGCGGTTCTGCTACGACCTCGGCCGGCACGGCGCCCGGCAGCTGCGCGAGGATCGCGCGCCGCAGATGGCCGGGGCCCTCGCCTTCCGCACGCTCTTTTCGCTCCTGCCGGTGTTCGTCGTCGGCACGATCGTGATCAAGGCGATCGGCGGCTTCGATCAATTCATGGAGCGCATAGCGGATCTCTTTGCCGCGCTGGGCTTGGATGCAGTGCAGATGGCGCCCACCGGCGCCGCAGACGGCGTCGCCGGCGAAACGCAATCACTGAGCGACTGGCTTCTGGGCTTCGTGTCCCAAGTCAAGGATCTCAACTTGGCTGCGATCACGTGGGTCGGCGTTGCGGTGCTGATCTATTCCGCGATCAGCTTGATGGTGACGATCGAGAACAGCTTCAACAGCGTGTATCGAGCTCCGGGCGGTCGCCCGTGGATGCGCCGTTTCCCGATCTACTTCACCGTGCTCGTGCTCGGTCCCACCGCGATCGCGATCAGCATGCATCTGAACAATACGTTCAATGCGGCGCTGTCGGACCACGAGGGTTGGTGGAACCTGCTGCGGGCGGCCCCGGTCGTCTGGACGTTTTTTGTGACGTGGATCGTTCTGTTCGCGATCTACAAATGGATTCCCAACACGGGTGTGAGTTACCGTCCGGCCGCCTTCGGCGCGTTGATCGCCGCGGTGCTCGTAGAGCTTGGCAAGCGGACGATGGGCGCGTACTTGGAAGGCGCGATTTCGATCCAACAGCTCTACGGCTCACTCGGATTGATACCGGTCTTCATGTTTTGGGTGTATCTGATGTGGTTGGTCGTGCTGTTTGGGTTGGAAGTTGCGGCGACGCTCCAGTTGCTGGGCGGGCGCCGGCTTGACGAGCTGGAGCAGCGAAAAGAACCAACCGGCCTGTTCGATCCGGCGTCGATTCTGCTCATCACGCAAGTCGTGGCGGAGCGATTCGAGCGTGGGCAGCCGACCACCCCTCGGCACGTGGCGGACGAGACAGGCGTGGCGGAACCGATCGTCGGGCGAATGTTCGATCGACTCGTGGAGGCCGGGTATCTGCACCGCCTGGATCGCGATGATGCCGCGGTGACGTTGGCGCAGCCGCCGGAGCAGGTGTCGGCCGATCGCCTCATCGAGATCGGATTTGCGATGGTTGATGAGGTCGGTTCGGGTCGCCGCTCAGCCATCGTGCAGCGACTGCGGGAGGCTCAGCGCCAGCTGGCCGGGCAAGTGACGCTCGCCGCGCTCGTCGGCACCACGCCGGCCGTGGCTGCCCCGGATCAAGCTTCCCACGACTGATCGCCGATAACACCCGGGGTTTTCGGCCGACCTGGCCTTGCCGGGAGACTTGCCATGGATGCACGTCAGTCAAAGAAACGAGACCGGGCTGTAGAATCGCCCGAAACTTCCCCGGTGGAGTCCAGCCACCTGGAATCGTCCGCGCAGCGGGTGATGAGTATTTCTCCAACCGATATCGACCCGGACGCTGAACCGATGACCATCGACCAAGACGACATTCTGCTCACGCCGCGCGTGCTCGACCAGAACGCGTTCAACCAACTCTCCGAGACGCTGCGGGGGCTGATCGAGCAGGCGAACGGCGCCGCCCAACTGCTCCGCGACGAGTTCGATCAGGCCAGCGGGGCGAAAGGCCAAGCCTCCAAAGCCTCGGCCGGGCTCCACGAGCGCTTGCGCGTCAGTGCGCGGATGCTCAAGGCGTTTCAATCGCAGATCGACCTCGTGCAAGAGCGTATTGGGCAACTGACCGCGGCCGGGAAGGAAGCCCAAGAAGCGTCGTCCCGGCTGGAAGGGCTGGCCGAGAAGTTCGAGTCGCGCGTCACCGATGCGGCCGCGATGTTCGAGCGCCAGGTCGACGAAACCTTTGAGTCGAGGATCAAGCGGTTTGAGGAGGAACTTGCCAAGCGAGAGCAAGCCGTCGCGAACGTCAGCGAACGAGTCGCCGAAGCTCAGGGGCGGGTGAACGACCTTCTGACGGACACCGAACGTCGCGTCGACGCCCTACTCGACAGGACCGAGGGCAAGGTGCAACCGATCGTGACCGACGCCCAGCAGCAGGTGGAGGCACTGCTGGGCGAAGTGCGCGGCAGCGTCGAGACCGTTACCGGGAATGCCAAGAAGGCGGTCAGTGGACTGATCAAGAGTGCACAAGGTCGGATCGAGTCGCTCGAAACCGACGCCGCGCAGCGCGCCGAATCGGTGGTGACCCAAACGCAGCGCAGCGTCGATTCCATTCACAAGACGGTCAGCGGTCTACTGAAGGGCGCAAAGAGTCGGATCGAGTCGCTCGAAACCGACGCCAAGCGTTGTGCGGCCAAAGCCGTGGCTCAGACGCAGCGCTGTGTGGATTCGATCGCAAAAGTCGCCGAGGGCGCCGAGAAGAATGCCGCCGACGCCGTGATGAAGAGCGCCGCGGCCACCGAGAAGATCGAGAAGGCCGCCTCCGAGACCTCTCAGATCATCGCTCAGGTGAACCACGCCCGGAAACTGTTGGGCGAGGACCTGCTCAAGGCGGCCGAGCGGATCGACCAGCTCTCAGCCCGCAGCGAGAAGATTTGCCGTTCGGTACGGGGCGGCCAGGAGGAGCTGGAGTCGGCAGCCCGGCGCCTGTCGGAGGCGGTGGCGCATGTGAACGACGCGGACAAGAAACGCCGGCAGCTCAAACAGACCTGCGACACGCTCGCGCCGTTGCTCGAGCAGCTTCGCCCCTGGGAGTCGCTGTTTGAATCGACCGCGGGCGAGGAGGGCGTCGGGGCGCACCCGATTATTCGGCTGCTCGATGAGATGCGATCGGGGCTCGGCGAGGATGCCGCTCGTCTCTCGGGCACGATGCGACATATGGCGGCGCGACTCGACGATCTGCTTCGGCTCAATCGAGGCAAAGCGACGGCTACGATCGAGGTAAGAGACGAGCTGCGCGAGCCGCCCCAGATCACCACCGCCGTCAAAGATCCGCCCAAGCCGGCCGCCAAGTCCCTCGGCGCCCCCGGCAAAGCTCAGCCAAGCTGACCATCCTGCTTGCGGAGTCGGAGGAAGTAGATCGTCCCGAGCTTGCCCGGGGCAGGTCGCGCTGTTGAACGACTGCCCTAGGTTGCCACGACCGGCAATCCGGGGGCTGTGTAACGGCCGGCCGACGGTGAGCGCTACCACGCGGTAGAAACGTTGCCCGTCACTCGCTAGGGCAGTTTCACTGAAGACGTAGCGGCTGCGTGCGCTGGTCGTCGAACGCCACGATAGATTCGCCGGTCCCAACGGGTTGATCGACGCGAGCTGATCTTCCATAACGAGTCGCGACCGATAGAAAAATGGGACTTATCCCCATTTTAATGGAACTTAGTTCCATTTCTGCCATGCCGTGACGCTACAGGAGCGATGAAACAGCGCTAGACGGGCGCAATGCGCTGGACGTCACTCGGCGTTGCGCCGTTCGTGGCGTAACCACGTGCGTTGGAGTCGATCGACGTCGCCGAACGCTTCCTCGAAGAGCTCCAATTGGCGCTGCGGCGTGGGGCGGCCGGGGGGCTCGGCGAGCATCGCCTGGAGGTAGGCTTGCAGCTCGGCCCGGCGGAAACGGCTCATCCACATCACGAGCGCATAACTCTCGTGATACACGGCCTGGACCGTTTCGTCGGAATCATCAGGCATCCGCGCGTAGGTCACGAGTTGCCGCAACTCGATGAGTTGATCGTCTCGCAGAAGCTGCACGAAGCGCTCGCGCCGCGGGGCGTATTCGTGGTCCGGGCCGAACGCAGCATCGGGATCATCCGTTTCGAACGCGGTGGCCAGCCCTTCGCAGATCCACAGCGGATACTCGATGTGCGGCGATTGCACGCCGGTGTGGAACATCAACTGATGGATCGCTTCGTGGACGGTCGTGGCGGTTGCCCGGTGGTCGCCGGCGTCGCGGGTGTCGCGCGAGAAAGAACCTGCAACCCGGTGGTGTCGTGTCGATGAGACTTGCTTCGCTTGGCTTGTGGCAATGTTGTAGAAAACGACACGGTCATGCTTGGGCGAGTAGTAACCGCTGATCCATTCATCCGTGACGCCGTCGTACAGCCGGGCGAACTCGCGGTACTCGTCTCGACGCTCAAAGAGCACGCAGACGAGCTTGTGCCGCAGGGGCTTCGGTTGCAAGCCGATCCGGCGGGTGTACCGAAGGAATTGATGGTGGGCGCGCTTCAACAAGGCGGCCTGCTCGCGCGTCCATTGTGCGTTGGCGTCCGAGAGGACAACCCAGCGCGTCGCCTCGTATTCAACAAACTGCGCCCCCAGCAGCGCGCGGGCCAAGTGATACGGCTCGGATTCGAAAGCCGGCTTGAGGCTCACCCCCGCACGCAGCATCTCGTCATACGCGTCGCCGTCGAGAATGACCGGTTGCGGATCGCGGTCGGTGAGGGCTGGGGACCGCGTCGGAGGTTGGTCCTTGATCGGCTGACTCGACTGACCGGACAACACAGCGGCGCCGAAGGCGGCGAGCAGCCATGTTCCCAAGCCAGAACCGCGCCGCGATCGACGAATGCGCGCGCACAATGCCTGGACCGATAGTCTTTGCATCTTCGTTCTGCCTCCGGCGCTGCCAGCGCATCGGTGCTCCGGCCGGCGGGTATGAGCGCATCGACCGGTTGGCTGCGGTGGAGGCTCGGGTTGGGCGAGTTAGGCGATGGTCGGCCGGATCCCGACGCGCCGGACCGGACGGATTTGACCGATAACCAACGCCGGCGTCGTCCGTGCATCGCGGGCGGTCAGCGTCACAATTGCGCGGACGGGGGCGGCTTGGGACCGCTGTCGCTATGGCGCGGCCTAGCGGCCAAGCATTGCGTCCGAATTTCAAGACCTCGGGCAACTGGCCGGGCGATTGGGTCGATTGCACTTCCATGTCGCTGCGCGCTGACCTGACCGACACGCCGTTACCGCTTCAATCACGTTTCGTCAATACCCGTTTCACCGGCGGGATTCTGACGATCAAGATGGCCGGACCGGCCATCGGATCGCGCGAGGTGTCGATCATCGCCGAGGAGGTCGCCGTCGAGCTCGATGCGATCAAAGATCCGATTCGCCTGTTGGTGATCGATCTTTCCGACGTCGGCGTCCTGTCCAGCCTGGGTCTGGAATTATGCGTCGATCTTCGAGACTGGGCGCATGAGGCCGGCGCGATGACGGTGCTGTACGGCGTGAGCCGGGACCTGCTGGATTTGCTGAAGATGATGAAGACCGAGCGCCTCTGGCAGATCATCCAGGACAACAATGAGCTTCGCCGCGCGCTGGCCGCATAGTCAGTCGGCCGCCTGTCAAGCGATATGACCCGGCGGCATCCCAATTGCTTACGCGAACCGGGATGATCGCCGTCGATGTGGGCCGTCGGCTTGTAGCCGCTGGTGAGAGTAGCCTCTATGATGCCCAGCGTTCTTGACGCGACGATCTCCTTAAGAGGTATTGGCATGGGTCTTGAAACAGCGATTCCGACCGACGGCGTCTTGACGACGCAGGTCAACCGTGTCATCAATTGGGCGCGGCGATCGAGCCTCTGGCCGATGCCGTTTGCCACCGCGTGTTGTGGGATCGAGTTGATGTCCACCGCCAGCAGCCGTTACGATCTGGCTCGGTTTGGTGCGGAGGTGATGCGGTTCAGCCCGCGACAAAGCGATCTGCTGATCGTTGCCGGGCGGATAGCGGTGAAGATGTTGCCCGTGCTTCAGCGCATTTACCTGCAGATGTGCGAACCGAAGTGGGTGATCTCGATGGGGGCGTGCGCCTCGACGGGTGGGGTGTTCGACACCTACGCCGTGGTGCAGGGCGTGGATCAGTTCCTTCCCGTCGATGTCTACGTGCCGGGCTGTCCGCCTCGGCCGGAGATGCTCATGGAGGGGATCATGGCCATTCAGCGCATCATCGACGAGGAGAACATCCCCTACGACGGGGAAGGCAAACGGCTGCCGCTTCAGATGGCGCTGGCGCCGAACTACGAGCCGCGCCCCCAGCCGGCGGACGTCAGCATCGGGGCGACGTGAGGAAGAAGGCCCCGATGGAATCGGGATCTCCGCTACGCTTCGACATCAGGAAGAAGGCATCAAGGCATCAGGGCACAAAGTGAAAGCCCACGGCAAGCTTGCCGTGGGCTTTGCGTTCGCAAATACTGTTTCATCGTTATCCGTCAATCGCGCAGCTCGACCGTCCAATACGCCTCGTTGAGGAATGCTTTCCACGAGTGGTACTTCGGATTGCCAAGGCGCAGGCTGATGATCGGATTGCGCTTGGGGCGCAACGGCTTTCGAATCAGTCGCATGTGAGCTTGCCCGGGGGTTCGGCCGCCCTTCTTGGCGTTGCACTTCACACAGGCGCAGACCAGGTTCCGCCAGGAATGCTCCCCCCCGATCACGCGGGGGATGATGTGGTCGATCGTCAGCTCCCTCGTCGAGAATCGCTGACCGCAGTACTGGCAACGATTGGCGTCGCGGGCATAGAGATTGCGGCGGTTGAGCTTCACTTCCTGTTGCGGGAGTCGGTCGTATCCCAGCAGCCGAATGATCTTGGGGACCGCGATCTGAAGGCGCGGGGTGCGGATCCACTCGTGGGCGTCCGGCTCGAACTGCCTTTGCAGCTCCGCGATCTCCGTCCACGACTCGAAATTGTAGTTGACGTAGCGGCCTTCCTCGACCGCGATCACTTCGGCGATCTGCTTGCAGAGCAACGTGAACGCGCGGCGCGCGTTGATGACCCGCACCGCCGTGTAGAGGCGGTTCAGAACCAGCACCTTCTCGTCAAGTACGCCTGTTACGCTTATCCCAACCACGGTTCCCTTCTCCTGCTGAAGGTTCAAACTCGCAGGATGGTAGCCGACGCAGGCCCTGCGAGGCAAACGCTCGCACCAAGGAAGTCGTTATCGGCAGGGCGGTCGCGTGAAGGACCCTCGCACAGCCTCGACTTCCGCTCTCGTTCGGCAGCCGCTGAGATGGTCATCGACCAAACCCATCGCCTGCATAAACGCGTAGATCGTGGTCGGCCCGACGAACGACCAGCCACGCCGCTTGAGGTCTTTGCTCATCGCCACCGACTCCGGTGACGTGCTCGGAATCGAGCTGGACGTCACGCGGCGCGGCCGGCTCCTTGCCCGTGGCTCGTATTGCCAGACGTAGGCCGCCAGCGATCCGAACTCGTCGATCAGCTCGATCGTACGCTTGGCGTTGTTGATGGCCGCTTCGATCTTTCCGCGATGCCGGATGATTCCCTCGTCTCGCAAGAGCCGATCAACGGTGCGGCGGTTGAACCGGGCGACGCGCTCGATGTCGAAGCCCCCAAAGGCCGCGCGGAAGTTCTCGCGCTTGCGCAGGATCGTGAGCCAACTCAGGCCCGCTTGGAATCCCTCCAGGCAGAGCTTCTCAAAGAGGCGCGTATCGTCCGCGACGGGGAATCCCCATTCCGTATCGTGGTAGTGTTGGTAGAGCGCGTCGCCCACACACCACCAGCAGCGGGTGACGCCCTGATCATCAGTGACCAGCGGTTTGGGGGGAGCGGTCATGTCGAGTTCGGCTTGCGCACGATAACGACCCAAACGCGATGCCGAATCATCAGCGGCTCGTGTGTGAACTCGTTGCGTAAAAGTTCAGCGAGCGCGGCGTCGAATTGTTCCACCTGCGATTTGCTCATGGAGCCGGAGCCCACGCCGTTGCAGGTGCGTATTCGGCCGCGCCATGCTTCATGGGTGAACGGTTGATGATGGTCATAGCAGAATTGCTCGACGAACTGGAAGCCGCCTCCGATCAGGGCGTCGATCCGCTGGGGATACAGGCCGTCGAAATCGGCCATGGTCCAATCCGGGTTGTGCTGAAGGATCAGGCGCTCGGTGGCGCGCGCGACGTCGTCGAGCCGCGGGAGGTAGCAGTCTTGCGGCACGATAAGCCATCCGCCTGGTCGTAGCAGTCGGTCGACTTCGCGTAGCACAACTGGTTCGTCAAACCATCCCCAACATTGGCCGGCGGTGACGAGATCGAACTCGCCGGCCGGGAGCGTAGTGTTCTCAGCCGGGGCGACGACGAACGTGCAGCGATCGGCGACGTCGGCTTTGGCCGCGCGATCTCGTGCCGCGTTGATCTGGTTCTGCGAAATATCCACGCCGGTGACCGTCGCCCCGCGCTTCGCCAGTTCGATAGCGACGATACCGGGGCCGGTGCCCAGATCAACCGCGCGTGTACCGTTCAACGCGACGTACGATTCCACTCGATCGTAGAACGACTCGGGAAAACCCGGGCGATACTTCGCGTAGTCCTCGCTGCGCCGGCCGAAGTCAACGTCGATCATGACCAATAGCGTAGACGATGTTGGGCGTTGATTGTCGCTCAGCCGCCTAATGTCGGAAGTGCCGGATGCCGGTCAGCAGACAGGTCACGTCGTGCTGGTTACACAAATCCAGCGTTTCCTGATCGCGCTTGGAGCCGCCGGGATGGACGATGCACTTCACGCCGGCGTCGATGAGTAGTTGCGGACCGTCGGTGAATGGGAAGAACGCGTCGGAGGCGGCGATGGTCACGCCTTGGGCGGTAATTCGATCGCCCGCTTTTTCGATCGCGATCCGACACGCGGTGACTCGATCAACCTGACCGGCGCCGATGCCGAGCAGTTGGCGATCCTTGCCGATCGCAATGGCGTTCGATTTGATGTGTTTCGTTACCGTCCAGAGGAAGGCGGCGTGGTCAAGCATCGCCTTGCTTGGCGCGGGGCCGGCAGCGTGCTTCCATTGATCCGGGTCGGCAAAGAGTCTGTCGCGCGTCTGCGCAAGGATTCCGCCTGGAATCGACTTGAGATCCAGCGGCTCACCTGACGGTTCGCTCAACTCACCGACAGCCAGCAAACGGACATTCTTCCAGCGTTGGGCGAGCGCTTGTTCGGCCTGTTCGTCGAAACCCGGCGCAACGATGACCTCGAGGAACCGTTGCCCATCACAGATGCGCTGGGCCGCCGCGTGGTCTACACGTTGACTGACGGCCAGGACCCCACCGTACGCGGCAAGGGGGTCTCCCTCATAAGCTTGCTCGAATGCCTCAGATGTAGCGGCAGCGACCGCAGCCCCACACGGATTGGTGTGCTTGATGATCGCCGCGGCCGCGCTGTTCGGCTCCAATTGGTTGAGGTCTTGAATCAGTTGCAGTGCGGCGGACGCATCGTGCAGGTTGTTGTAACTCAGCGGCTTGCCGTGAAGGATGCGCGCGGTTGCTACACTCGATCCGGACGACTCGGCGAATGTGTAGAGCGCGGCACTTTGATGGGGATTCTCACCGTAACGAAGCTCCTGCCGTAGTTGTAAGGCGAGGAGTAGTTGAGTTCGTATTCCGTCAGCTTCGGCCGAAGCCATCCACGCGCTGATGGCCGCGTCGTAGTTTGAGGTGTGCTGGAATGCTACAGCTGCAAGCTCGCGCCGCAGCGCGAAGGTGGTCGAACCGTCGTTGTCGCGCAACTCGTTGGCAACACGATCGTATTGGCCGGGTGACGTGACGATCGTCACAAACTCATGGTTCTTCGCCGCCGATCTCACCAGCGCCGGGCCGCCGATGTCGATTTGCTCGATCGCTTCGTTCGTGGTGACACCAGTGCGTCTGATCGTTTCTTCAAACGGATAGAGGTTCACGCAGACCAGATCGATCGGGGCGATGTCGTGCTGCTGCATGGCTTGGAGATGGCTCGGTTCGTCGCGCCTGGCCAACACAGCGCCGTGTATTGCCGGGTGCAGCGTCTTGACGCGGCCATCCATCATTTCCGGGAAGCCGGTGACTTGTTCGACGGGCGTGATCGTCAGGCCGGCCTCGGTGAGCGTCCGGGCGGTGCCGCCGGTGGAGATGAGCTCGATGCCGTGTTGGGAAAGTGATTTGGCGAACTCGACGAGCCCGCGCTTATCGCTGACGGAGATCAGGGCTCGGCGAATGCGCGACAGGTCGGTCATACGAAGGAGCATAGCCCCACACGGCGGTGTGCGTCATCAGCCGGGGGGCCGTGTGGAGAATAACAGGCAGCAGGCGGATTGGCCCAGAGCGCGCAGCGCTGAAGCAAGGGCCTCGTGGGGTGAGGCACGGAGTAGCGATCGGCAGATGACCTAGTTGCGCGGGACGAGGCGAACCACCCGGCCATCGTCGCTGGCGGCGAACAGGTCGGTGCTTTGGCGCGTGTTCGTCAAGAGGAACTTGATCCCGGGCAGGTCGAGACTCAACGCCGCGGCCCCTTGGTCGGCGGTGACGAGCTCGAGGCGGCGCTGTTCTTGATCCCAAACCAGCAGGTTGCCTCCGATGCGCGCGACGACGCTGCCGCGCACCTTTGGGGCTTTCCACACAACCACGCCGTCCGGGGCGTTTACGGGTTCGGCCTCAAAGCAAACCAATCCTTCGCTGGGAATCTGTTGATACACCTGATCACCCAGGAGAACCGGCCCATCGGACAGCGGATCTTCGGTGAGGTACCGCCAGGTGTTGCGCCCGGTGTCCAGGTCGAACGCCCAAAGGTGCTGGTCCTGTCCGGCCACATAGACCTGTCGTGACCCAGCGGCGGGGGGAGCGGTAACCACGTCCAGCAGCTTCTTGGACCAAATCTGCGCCGCGGAGCCGGCGTCGAGAACCATGATCCGCCCGTCCGATCCCACTACGATAACCGCCCCGTCCACCAGCAGCGGAGCGAGCTGAATCGACTGCGAGACTTGATATCCGCGCCATTGGTGGCCGACCAGATACGAATGCCAACAGAGCTGACCGTTGCGCGCCCCGTACAGGAAGAATTGCCCAAAGACGATCGGCTCAGTATTGGCGATTTGGCTCAGGCGCTGCTTGGCGATCTGCGAGCCCGTATCGGAGTCGAGCACAAGCACCACACCGCCGGACGTGATGAACACCCGCTCCATACGGGGCATGAACGTGATCCCGTGGATTTCGTCCAACGCGTCGGCGACGGGGACGCGCCACAGTTGTTCGCCATCCTCCCGTCGTAGCCGAGAAAGGAAGTTTCGGCCGTCCATCACGAAGACGGAATCACCCTGGACCGTGATGGTCTTGATCCCGGCGTTCGCACTGATCAACGTGCGCCGCTGCCAGTCGATGCGGTAGCCCAGATCACGCGCCGCGAGCGGTCCGATGAGGTAGTACGCGTCAGCCACGCCCCGATCGGATGTCCCGCCGAGGGTTGTGGCGGCGACGGTTCGATCGGCCGTCGGCGAACTGCTGGGCGGCCCGTTGCAGCCCCCGGCCAATACCACGCCGACGCACAGTGTGGTGGTTACCAAGCCCTTCATCCAGAATCCACGGCGGCTGCGGCCCGCCTTCCCACCCGCTCCAGACCGCCTCAGGCCGTGTATGTGGCTGTTCATCCTTCACAGTCTCCCTGGCTTTTTAGCTTCCGAAATCGCCGTTTGACCCACCGGCGGCACGAACCAGCCAGTATCCAGCAGGCCTCGGGCCGCGTCAAGACACTGTCGTGGCAGGGAGCGGTACGTCCGGACCGCCTAGGCTGATGCGATGTTCACTGGGATTGTCCAACAGCTTGGGGTATTAGGCGACATTCAGACCACCGATTTCGGGCGGCGCCTGGGCATTGACAGCCGTGGCTGGCCGCATCAGCCGGCCGCCGGCGAGTCAATCGCGGTCAACGGGTGCTGCCTGACGATCACCGCTCCAACCGATCACCGAGAACGAGCTCGTAGCGATGATCTGCTTCGCTTCGATGTCATCCATCAGACGCTCGGCTTGACGACGCTGGGCGAGCTTGGGGTCGGCGACCCGGTCAATCTTGAGCCGGCCGTTACCCCAACGACGCTGCTCGGGGGGCACGTGGTCCAGGGTCATATCGACGGCGTAGGCGTGGTTGGCGCCGTTGAATCGGTCGGCAGCGATCGGCGTCTGCGCATCGAGCCGCCGCCGGAGTTGATGGAATACATCATCCCCCGGGGTTCGATCGCGGTGGACGGCGTGTCACTGACGGTCGCCGAGGTAGGCGAGTCGTTCTTCGAGGTCGCGCTGATTCCAACCACGCTCGACCTGACCACCCTCGGTCGTGCCGAGCCAGGCCAACGTGTGAACCTCGAAACCGACTATCTCGTCAAGGCCGTCGTTCACTGGCTCCGTCGTCAGCATACCGATGCGCTACTTTGACCTGCCGAGCCGTATTGACCAATGATCGACCGATCGTAAGCTTAGAGCCGATCAGTCAGGCTTCCATCAGTCAAACCCAGTGAGGAGCGACGATGAACTCTCGCCCAATCTTGCACGTCGTGTTTGTGTTCGTGCTCTGGGCCTTTGCGCCGATCGGTTGTAAAGAAGCCGAACCACCGGCGCCGGCCCAGACCGACCTTTCCCAAAAGACGGCTGAGCTGTCCGCTCACACACCGATTGGGACTTCGCTTCTGGGCAAGATGCTCTTTGCGCCCGAACTCGATCCTGATGAGCATCGCAAACGCCAAGCGGCCTATGACGAGACGAGGGTCAAGTTCAACAACGATCCCAGCGAAGAGAACACGATTTGGGTTGGCCGGCGATTGGCCTATTTGGGCAAGTACCGTAATGCGATCATCACGTTTTCTGACGGGCTCGCTCCCGATCGCTTCCCTGACAGCTATCGGCTCTTGCGCCATCGCGGACACCGCTTCATTACGATGCGGCAGTTTGACGTAGCGATTCGTGACCTGAGTCGAGCGGCCGAACTGATCGAGGGTGTTCCCGACGAGATCGAGCCGGACGGAATGCCGAACGAAAAGAATATTCCGCGCAGCACGACCCATACCAACATCTACTATCACCTCGGTTTGGCTTACTACCTCAACGGTGACTTTGCGCAGTCGGCGGACGTGTATCGGAAGTGCCTTGCACTCTCGACCAACGACGACATGGTGTGCGCCGCGGCGTACTGGCTGCATTTGTCGTTGCGCCGGTCAAACGACGCGGACGGCGCGCAGGCCGTGCTCGAACCGATTCATGGCGAGATGGATATCATCGAGAACTTCGCCTATCACAAGCTGCTGCTTCTCTATAAAGGCGAGACGACGGCGAGTGAGCTGCTCGGATCCGCAGATGAGGGGTCGATCGACGATGCGACGTTGGGGTACGGAATCGCGGCGTGGCATCTGGTCAACGGCGAGGCCGACCAGGCTCAAAAGTTGTTCGAGCAGATTGTTCAAGGGCCGATGTGGCCGGCCTTCGGTCATATTGCCGCCGAAGCGGAGCTTGCCCGGGCAGCGCGACCGGATGACGGTCCCGACTCCTGATCGTCAAACGCCCACGCCAACCAGCCCGATCCGCAAGCCGCGATCCGCAAGCCTCAAGCCTTCTTCTCCCCCCTCGATGTCGAAGATCCCGATTCCATCGGGGCCATCTTCAGAAGACGCACCACGGAGGCACCCAGGACACAGAGGGAGGAAGGGATAAGCCATGAGGGATGCGCCATGAGGGAGGAGGGAAGCGTGGGGCACGGAAATCTTCCCGTTTAGCGGGTGACGCGCAGCGTCCCTCTTCCTCAAGCCCTCTTTCGCCACAGATGAACACGGATGGACACGGATGGTCAAAGGGAGGTGGAAAGAGAGAGAGTCAGGAGTCAGGGGTCAGGCGTTGGGAGGCCCCAAGCCTCAAGCCTCAAGCCTCAAGCCTTCTTCTCCCCCCTCGATGCCTCGATGCCTTGATGCCTTGATGCCTTCTCTAGGGACACGGGCCCCAGGCGCCCAGCAAGAAGAGCAAATCCTTCACGCCAACGGCGCCGCTGTCGTCGAAGTCGGCGGGACAGCCTCCCTTCGGCGGGCACGGCCCCCAGGCGCCCAGCAAGAAGAGCAGATCCTTCACGCCAACGCTGCCGTTGCAGTCCAAGTCCCACGGGCATGTCACTTGGAACTCGTACGCCCCCATGTCCACGATCGGCGGGTCGCCGTTGCCGGTGTCGTCGGTGCAGGGGTCATCGACAAAGCGCGGGTTGCCGTCGAGATCGGTCACAACGCCCTTCGGCACGGCGGTGTTGTCCGCCGCGTCAATACACGGCGAGCCTGGGGAGAGGCGATAGTCGCCACTTCCGGGGGCGACGAACAGCGGATCGGCGTCGATGTTGTTTGAGCCCGCGCCGCACCAGCCGCCCTGGACATCGCTGTAGTTTACGGTCGTCACCGCACCGGCGTCATCACTGATCTGGTCGGGAGCGTTGCCCCAGGCAATGGTGTTGACCACCCTCGTCTCGCTGTGACCACCGAAGGCGTCAGTCGTGCGGATACCGCCGCCAGAGAGGGCCGCGTCTTCACGACGCGGTGCAGGAACGTCGAAACGGTCGTCCGGCGCGACGGCATGAACACTATTACCGACTACGTAACCCCGGTGGGGACGGTGTCCACCGTGCACAAAAGGACGGCCCGGCTCGATCACGCGGGGATCGCGCCTCTTGAGGTGAAGAAGCGTATCCAGCGGCCCGAGGACTACGACGTGATGACGTACATAGTCGAAAACACGGAGTACTTCCCCTGCTACGAGGAGTACGAGGCATACGAGCGCGAGATTGGCGACGACGGCTATCCGCTTGTGGCCACCGGAGACGGCCCTTTTCATACCTTCCTGGCGGATTACGCCGGCTATGAGAAGGGCTACATGGACCTCGCTGACTACCCACAGAAGGTGGAGCGGTTGACGGAGACGATGACCCAGAAACACCGTGAGGAGCTATGGCCCGTGGTGGCTAATTCGCCGGCCAGGCTGATCTTGCACGGGGGCCACTACGACACGCAGATTACGCCGTCCCCCATGTTCAAGACGCACATCACGCCCTACTTCCAGGAGATGTCCGCGTTCATGCCCCGACATGACAAGATCCTGGTCCACCACGCGGACGCCGCTAGCAGCGGGATACTGGATGATTTCAAAGATGCCGGCTACGACATGGTGGAGTGCTTTACGACCGCCCCACTGGTCCGATGCACCCTGAAGGAGGCCCGAGAGGCCTGGGGCACCGACATGATCATCTGGGGTGGGATACCCTCCATTCTCCTAGAGGATGATGCGGTCTCCGACGAGGAGTTCAAGATCTACCGGAGAATGTATGCCTACGATTCCCTTCCTCTGAATGCAAAAGTGGTCGCCGTTGATAAGTTTGAGCACTGGACTCGTGAACGAATCGAATTCGACCTTCCGTACGGGGAACGAGGCGGAGCATATCTTTATATTCCCAATCAATCTGAAGCACCGTTTGACGCCGTCATTTACTGGGGCGGTTCAGGTCTATTGGAAGCCCAATCCGTGGACGAAGCATATTTGGAAGCGTTTAATTTCATCATACGGAGCGGCAGGGTCGTGGCTTCACCGATCTTCAAGGGTACTTTTGATCGGGACGATGCGGCCTTCCGCCGGACGAA
>JACZXL010000291.1 GCA_022571635.1 Planctomycetota bacterium | reverse complement strand
TGTCGGTCGCCATGCCGCCGCGGTAGCGCTTCCACGTGCGGGCATCGCGGGTATGCGGGGTATAGGCGAGCCACTCGCCGTCCGCGCTGATCGCCCCTGCGGCGCCGTAGGGAACCGGCACCTGTTGAGGCAGACCGCCGGCCGCGCCAACTGTGTACAGCTTCGGCATTCGACCGAGCCCCGATAGACCGTTGCTGTAGAAGAGCAAGCCGCCGTCCGGCGTCCAGTCACATAGCGTTTCGCCGGCCGGATGATGTGTCACCCGAACCGGAATGCCTCCGCCGGTGGAGATCGTATAGAGATCTCGGTTCCCATCGTAGTTACCGACGAACGCAATCGTCTCGCCGTCGGCACTGAACTTGGCGAAGAGCTCCTGGCCGGGCGGGCTGACGAGTGGGCTGGCGGTTCCACCTTCGCGCGGCACAAGCCACAGATCGTTGGCATAGCCAAAGACGATGTGACTCTTGCCCACGTCTGGGTACCGCAGCATCCCCGGGTGAGGCTGAACGTCCGCGGCAACCGCCGACACAACTGGAACGAAGACCGCAGCAACGGCCATGCAGGACATCACAGCAACACGATACGGGGAGACGGTAACGATCCTCATCTGGCTTCTCCTAAGACTTTGGGTACACCTTAGCGAGTGCTTATATCGACAGCGATGGCGTCGATTTCGCCAATTATCGTCGTCAGTGTATGTGGATGTAGCAACCAGCGACTTCTTACGGACACGACCCCCAGACGCCCAGCAAGAAGAGCAGATCCTTCACGCCGACGTCGCCGCTGTTGTCGAAGTCGGCGAGACAATCTCCCTTCTTCGGGCACGGCCCCCAGGCGCCCAGCAAGAAGAGCAGATCCTTCACGCCAACGTCACCGCTGTTGTCGAAGTCCGCCAGGCAAGGCGCACAGGGCTTGGAAGTGCAACTGGTGCCGTCTCCCTGGTAGATTCCGTTGGCGGCGGCGCAGTCGGCGGCGGTGAGGAGTTGGCAGGTGCCATCATCGCCGATGCAGCAGGCGCCGGTCGGCACCTCGGCGGCGTTGTAAGCCACCAGGGCGAAGTCCTGATCGGTGGAGTCGCCTGAGTTAGGCAGGCCGTCGGAGTTGATGTTGCTGGCGACGACGCGAACGGTGAGATTGCCCGGTGGGATCGGGCCGAGAAAGACGCCCTCGGTGTTGTTGTGGAAATCAGCGGCGCCGCCGGTCACCGACCAGCCGTTGATGTCGAAGTTGTTGCCCAGATAGGTGCCGCGGGCCTCGACCACGAGGTCAAGGTCGTTGTTCCAGGCCGGGGTGCTGCCGCCGAGCCCGTGACCCGGGGCATCGGTCCAGACCAGCATGATCTTGATCGGCTCAGACGGGTCGAGCGGGGAGAGATTGACGGACCATATCTTCGCCGGTGTTGTCAAAGACGACCGGATGGTCAAAGTAGCGGACGCTGCCGGCCGGGGGATCGATGACGGGCGGAAGGTCCAGACGCCCCCAGCCCTGCTTGCTGTCAAAGGGGTTCCCGAGGGTGCCGCCATCGGCATCCTTGTTGCCGGCCAGGTTGTGGGCGACGGGAAGGAACGCGGCCTTGATCAGCGCCGGGCTCGGGTCCGTGGTGTAATCGGGCAGGTTGCGGTAGTATTCAACGAATAGCGCCACCGCACCGCTGACATGCGGCGAAGCCATCGACGTGCCACACAACAGAGTGTAGCTGCTGCCGGAGGTGCTGGAGTCCACTCGGCAACCGGGGGCCACCATGTGGGGGATCGTCCGGCCATCAAGAGCCGGACCATGGGCCGTGTTGGACGAGAGATCGTCGATGTCGAGGATCTGAGACCCGTTGTCGTTCTGCATCTTGGTGGAGCCGATGGTGAAGATGTTCTTCGCCTCGTCGGGGGTGCCCTGGGTGCTGGTGCCGCCAAAGCCGTTCATGAAGGAGAGGACGAAGGTAAGCGGCTGGTTGCCGGAGGCCATCGGATCGGCATCGCGTACGCCGATATCGACTTGCATGGTGTCGTCGTCGTAGCCCCGGGGCGTGCCAGCGGGCCCCCAACTGTTGCCGGAGAGCGAGGCCCCGTTGTTATAGGAATCGGTCATGATCAGGAGCATGCCGCCGGGCTGACTGAAAAAGGGGCTGTAAAGCTGCTCCACCAAGTTGGCCCCGGGAGCCACCCCCAGACCCCGCAAGAAGCCAAAGCTGTCCAGCACGCCGGACGAACCGTCGGCGGCCATTAGGCCTGCGGTGTGTGTTCCGTGGCCGCTGGTGGCGCCGCCACCACAGGTCACCCCGCTGCAGCCGATCAGTCGGCTGACCAAGTCGGGGTGGTTGTTCTGAATGCCGGTGTCAACGTTTGCAATGATCACGCCACCGCCGTCAAGTCCCACGCTCGCCAACCAGGTGAAATACCCGGGAAAGGCCAAGTTGTTTTCATCTACGTTGTTGACGCAGACCTGGTCACTCATTTCACCTCGCAGTCCACCGTCGGTGGGGACGGGCTGGATGCTGTACACGCCGGGGATCCGGGCTATCTCCTGGAAGCGCTCGCCGGAAACGACGAAACCGGCGATCTCGAAGATATGGTTCAACACCATCCTGCCGATCCCCTCGCCGCCGAGTTCGGCGATCGCGCCGACGGCCGCGTCCGTGTCAGCGCTGCGATACAAGAGCACTTTCACATCAATGGCTACATCGGGCAGGTTGCGCCACTGCGGCAGCACGCGGTACGCCGGATAGAACTCGCCCGCCCAGCGGACCGCATCGAGGTGACGCACCGCGTCGAGATTCTGCGTTTCGCCCCAGACAATGTAGGTGTAGGGGTCGATGTACTGAACGATGCTGATCCCCGCATCCTCAAGCTGCTCAAGCCACAGCGCCAGCGTGGGACCGGTGAACTGAACGAGCCGCAGATCCGGACCGTCGGCACGGACGGTATCCCACCCGCGGGGCAGCGCGGGCACCTGCACCAGCGGATCGAAGCTCACCTCGCCCAGACGCAGGGTATAGTCGCGCAGGGGGCTGTCGGGATTCGACTTCGGATCGCTGCCGGGCACGCCGGCCAGGGGCGCGGCATTCGCGAGGCCGACACCAACTGTGCCAAAGTTGTCGGTGACGCGGTTCGTGGAGCCGCTTTGTTCTCCGCCGCTGATCGTCGTGCCCACCACGCCGGTGGTGACAATGTTGGCGCTGAAGCCGCCGATGAGGTTGGAGCTTTCGGCGTTCTGCTGTGTCCAAAAGCCCGGCAGGGTTAGGGCGATCGGCGCCGGCGTGAGCGGCTGGCGCGGCATGAGCGGGAAATCGTCAACCGTCACCTCCAGCCAGCGCGCAGCGTTGTTCAACGCATCAGCGTCGAAGTCGATCTGGACGGTGAACAGACCGTCGGCGACCGGCACACGGTTGTGGATCTGTGGAGTGCCGATCAGGTTACGGCCGTCGGCTGCGTCCCACAGCTCGAACTCGAAATCGAACAGCCCGTTGGCCGGCTCACCTACATCGAACAGCCGGCCTTGATAGGTGAACGTGGTATCGCCGCCGGCAAAGGCGATGCTCGCGCTGAAAGCCAACGATCCGATCGATGCCACAACTTGGTGCATTCTCATTTCGCTTTTCCTGCCTGGATGTTTGGTGCCTACCGCAAGTCTATGGCCGCAGGTGCCCCCGTGCGACCGGTCGGGGACAGTGTACCACAGGCATACCGTGTCACAAAGGCAAAAAACCGCGACCACCGGTTGCGGTTTTGTGTGGCCGCAGTGAGCTGGCGCCGGGGAACCTACCCCAAGTCACCGAAACCGCCGATCAAGATCATCCGACGCGCCGCGCAAACCCTTGCGGTGTGCGGACAAAAGCGAACGGAAGCAACCGGATGTGAGCGCATACATCAAAGCGGGCGATCGGACTCGAACCGACAACATTCAGCTTGGAAGGCTGACGCTCTACCAATTGAGCTACGCCCGCAGCGTGGTCGCACATTGTAGCACTGGGTCGCATAGTGTCGCAAAGTCCCGCAGTTCCAGCAGGTTGAGGCCGACGGATTTCCTTGGTGGATTGATCGGTTCGTCGTACCGTCTCGCGCTGTCTCGCACCTGATCGTGCTCCAAGGGCTGGGTGTACTTGCGGCAAGTCACTGTCGCCTGCGCGAGTTCCACCGACAGCGTGCTCCTCAACTCGGAGCGCTCTGCCGTCAACGATGACACCGCCCCCCGGAGCTCTGCATTCTCTTGTTCGATCTCGTCTAATACGAATCGCAGTTGACCCCTAGGCGGGTCAATGGCGAAGCGTAGTACGCAGAGGCGCCGAAGCACGCATCCCGGCGCGCCGGGAAAGACTCGCTGTGCGTGGCGCCGGTGCGGTGCGTCGCTTGGGGTGCCACCGACAGCGGAGCGAAGCGGAGTCGTCGGTGTT
>JACZXL010000290.1 GCA_022571635.1 Planctomycetota bacterium | reverse complement strand
GAGTGCTCGTCACGGACAACTTGGTGGCTCGCGCAATCTCCGACAAAGCGAGACCGTGAAGCAATCCAATTCCAACTCGGGGTGTTACCAGAGTGTGGAGGGCCGCGATCAATGAATCCGCATGATGCTGGCCCTTTTCGATGACATTTCGGAGGCGCGGAAGGTCCTTGACAAGGTCACGTAAATAGGCACCCCGATCAGGGTCAGGATCCGGTTTTGAATATGGAGATGATCCCGAGCAATCAGTCATTGACGCAAGTATATCCCGGAGGATGCCCGACCGGAGAGAAGAGGTAGGGCGTCCGCGTGGGTGGGGCTGACTGAACTGTCCAGAAACGAGGATCAACGGCTGTGCTCGGGCGGCGTTGTTGCGTTGATGAGCGGCGATTGACGATCGACCCGCTGTGGGAGGCGGGGCTTCACGGGTGGTCTGGCCTTTCGCAAACCGGGTGAATATGAGACAGTGCCGGGATGGATTCCGCTGTTTCGCAGCCAAATGACGCCACGACAGCGCCCGTCTTCGGTTTTATCCTTCTCGGCGGGCCGTTGTCGGGGGCGCTGATTCGCGATATCCGCTTGGCGAACGAGTTGGCGGATCGCGGCTTTTCCGTGCACGTGTGGTGGGCGGTTGATCGGCAAAATGACGCACCGCTTCGGCCGAGCATCACCCAGCACTGGTTGTTCCACGGTTTTCGGTATCTCGCCGGTCGAGGCAGCGGCGTGACGGATCGCTTTGGAAGATTCATCACGCGGACGTTTCGCGATAAGAACCGGATGCGTGGAGCGCAAAAACGGCCGGGGGTTCTTGAGCGTGTGATGGCAGGTGTGATCGACCGTGTGTGTGACGGCGTGGAGGGTGATCCGCGGATCGTACGGCGGTTCGCCAAAGACCTTGACGACGCCGGCGTCACGCACCTGCTTCCCATGCTCGGCTTGTTATGCCCTTGGGCGGCCGCGGCTCGCCGCTTCGCGAAACATCCGCTGAAGTATCTCGTAACCTTCCAGGGGTACGAGCTGTATGTTAGTTATGCGCGAAACAACGGCTGCAAGCAGACGCTATTCACCCGGCTTGTCGAGGCGGTGGATCAATCCGATTGGCCGGCGATCGCGGTCAGCGAGGACTACGTGGATCGAGTCGCCCAGGACATCGGCGTGCCGAAGGATCGATTGCGCGGGATTCCGCCCGGTGTCCCGACCAACGTTCCACAGGACAAGGCGCACGCAGCGGACCGAGTCGCTGAGAAGTTCCCGGAGTTTCGCCGCGATGTTCCGCTGGTGAGTTATCTGGGCCGGCGTGATACGGAGAAGGGAATCGATCTGCTGCTGTATGCGGCCAACATCTTGCGCCGCCGTGGTTTAGAGATTCAGCTCGCGGTCTGCGGACCCACGCTGTTTGGGCAAAAATACGCCGACGTGTGCCGGCAACTGGCGGACGATCTGCGCTGCCCGGTCATGTGGAGCAACCACATTTCCGACGAGTTGCGCTCGGCGTTGTTTTTCGCCAGCCGGTGCGTTGTGTATCCCTCGATTCACCGCGAGCCGTTCGGGATGGTGCCGGTGGAGGCGATGGCGCACGGCACCCCGGTCGTCGTCCCCGACTACGGCGGGGTGGCCGGCGCAATTCAGGCCGAAGGCGAAACCGGCGGTCTGCACTTCCGCGCGTGGGATTCAGCCGATCTCGCCGATAAAATCGCCACAATCACCAAAGATGACGACGTTCATCGCCGACTCTCTGAGGCAGGTCCGAGAGTCGCAGCGTACTACTCGGTCGAAAATCTTGCCGATCGCGTGCTGACGCACATCGGGCTTCCTCTGAAGCCCTCGCAACCAGCGGTGCACGGCGATCGGTAACTCAATCGGCATGGAGGGGGAGCGATCGCCGAGGCGGACTTGATTCGCGGTGGAGGATCTTGAATGATTCGCAGACTCGCAGTTGCCCTTCTCGTGACCAGTAGCCTTGGCGTTGAGGCGGTCGCCCACGAAACCGACCAGTTCACCGTCCCCGTCGGAATGGAGTTCGCCGATCTCGGGGACTACTTCAACGCGTGGGCCTACGACGCGATCGAAGCCGCGGTGAACAAAACCAACGATCGCATTCACCGAGCCCTCCAGGCGAACCGCCCGGCCTCGGAGATCGCCCACCTTCAATCACCACACAAGTTGACCGCCGCCGTCTTCAATGAGTTCCAATCCGCCTATGTGCTCATCGAGAGCCTGGAGCACATGACCAAGTCCAAGGCGATGATGCGGCGATACCCGGGCCGGCTCATTGGGTACGAGACGCAGTTGCGAAACATCTATCAACACGTGCACTTCCCGCTCGATCCCCGGCAGGTTTTCCGCCTCTGGCACGCGTCGACATTGAAGGTTTACGGAACCTATCTCGGCACCGATAAGATCGGACACTTCACCGACATGGGCTACCATTATTACAAGGCGTACCGCCGGGCTCGCCGCCACGGCGCCACCGAGGCCGAAGCGCTACGCCGAGCCGTGAGGGTCGGAACCGACGGGCTGCTGATCGCCGAGACGGGATTGGTGGGGATCCTTTCGGCCGGCGCATACTCCAATGCCGACCTTGCGTCCAATTACGCCGGTCTCAAGTTCTATCTGAACCTCACCCGGACGACCCGGATCGAAGGGGTGCTGCACAAGCCGATGGTCAGCTTGGGCGGGGACTACTGGCGGCTCGATCGCCGCGTCCGCCGAGACGGCGACTTCTTCCGCATCTTCATCAGCGACCATTACAACGAAGCGCTGAATCCAAGCCGCTTCGAAACCAGGATGCGCAAGCCTGTGCGAAAAGCCGTCCGCGAGCGAGCCGACAGTGTCCTCCAGTGGTACGCGGACGATAACGGCAACACGAGGCCACGCGCATACTTCGACCGACTCATCGACGAATTGGGTACGTATTACGGCGAGGACTACGGACATCGCGGCTCGTACGAAGAGCTGATCTCGATCGGCAACACCTGCTTCGACCCGCCGCCGAGCGCCAATCAGATCAACCGGGCGCCGCCCGCCGACAAGGTCGCCCTGTACTGGGCCGCGCTTCAAGGCGACTGTGAGACCGCCAAGCGAGTGTTGGACCGGGGCGTAAACATCGACGGGCTGGTCGTCCCGAGCACGGGCTTTCGAGGCACAGGACGGGAGACGGCGCTGCACGTTGCGGCCGCCGCCGGCCAGGGGCCGCTCGTCGAGCTCTTGTTGTCGCGGGGCGCCCACGTCAATGCGGTCAATCATCTCGACGCCGCCCCCTTGCACCGGGCCATCGAGCATCCGAGCGTGGTGGATATTCTGATTTCCTATGGCGCGAACGTGAATACGAAAGATTCTCGCGGACGCACGCCGCTGCATTGGGTCGCCCGGTATCCGAACCTGCGCACAATCGAGATGCTCCTGGCCGACGGCGCTGACGTGAACGCGACAGATCACCACGGCGAGACGCCGCTTCACCGCGCAACGCTCTGGGGCCATCTGCCTGTGATCCAGTTGTTGCTGGGCCATGGCGCTGATGTCAACGCCCGGGCCAACTTCGACACGACGCCGCTTCATTTCGCGGTGAGCCGAGATCACGTCGCCGCGATCGAGATCCTGCTCGCCAGCCGCGCTGGTATTAACGCTGCCGACGAGTTCGGTTGGACCGCGCTGCATGACGCCGCCGCGCGGGGACAAACCCGGATCGCCGAGCTGCTGGTTCAGGCCGGAGCCGATCTCCACGCGAACGACGACTACGGATCAACGCCGCTGCACCAGGCCGCCCGTCACGGGCACACCCAGTTGGCCGCACTTCTGCTCAATGCCGGGGCTGATGTAAACGCCCGGTCTGACTTGGGCTCCACCCCACTGCACGAGGCCGCGTGTGCGGGAAATAACGCGCTGGTCAACCTGCTGCTCGCGCGAGGCGCCAGCACCGATACGAGAAACGCAAAGGGACGATTGCCCTTTGATCTGGCGTCCGCAAACGGTAATGCGCTTGCGGCCGCGGTTATCAGCACGCACGAAAGCAAAGTATTCGAATAGCGCCCCGCGCTCCCAAGAGGCTCGAGATACCCGATGAAGATCATCTGCGTCATCCTGACTTTCGCTCTGGCACTTAGCGCAACCGGCTGTGCGGGGTCTTCCAAACCGATCAGAGCCTGGCAAGCATCCGTCGAGACGTATATTGCTGATCATGGCAACGGCGACGTCAACGCGCTGCGCAACATCGCCCAACGACCTTCGCACAAGACGTTCGATCTCATCGACGCCAAGTCAGGCGGAATCCCCGTCATCGCGCCCAGCCACACCGACGTCAACGGCCTCCTCCTTGGCCACCGCTTCATCAACGGGCGAAAGTGGTATCTCTTCCTCGTGGGCGCGTTGCACTATGACGGGCGGTTCGAAAACATCCCGC
>JACZXL010000050.1 GCA_022571635.1 Planctomycetota bacterium | reverse complement strand
AAGGTGTGGATGACCCGGCCATAGACCTTGATGGCCGCCTGGGTGATGGCGCCGTCGTTATCGGAATGGGTTTGGGGCTCGAACGCGGCCTCGGCGCCGTTCTTGACGGCTTGGTTGAACGCGGCTTCGGCATCGTCCACCGTGAAGGCAATGGCCCGCACGCCGTCGCCGTACCGCTTCACATGCTCGTTGGCTTCGTGGTCGTGGCTGAGCCCGCTGGTCAGGATCAGGCGGATATTGCCCTGGGTGAGCAGATAGTTCGCCTCGTCGCGGCTGCCGGTCGTGAGATCAGCCACCTGATCGACCGTAAAGCCGAAAGTGGAGGCGTAGAAAAACGCGGCTTGCTTGGCATTGCCGACATAGAACCGCAGGTGATCGACGTCGATCAACCGCAGGGGATCGGCATCGGTTTGGGTCGTAGGCAGCGGCGACGGTGTGCTGGCGGTGGTCATAGCGTTCTAAACTCCTGCGGTGAAGGCGCGGCTTGAGTCTAGGCGACGACCCCGCGGCCGACCAAAGCGGACCACCCCATCATAATAAGATAGGACCGGCAGTCGGTCCCTTGAAGTGCGGAGAATGGCAAAAAAAAGAAGAGGCGGCGGGCCTGGACCCGCTGCCTCTGGTGGATGAACGGCTCTCTTTCCTCCCGGAACGGCAGATGGACGCGGCGACGATCGTGGTCGCTGATCCAGTTGTTGTCTATCGTCGGCTGCGCCGCGGGTCGGCTGAAGATGATTCGATGAGGCGTTGCGATCAGCGGTCGTCAGCGCGGCAAGCGACTCACGCACGGGGCTGCACCCGATGCGCACGCGGTCGCGCTTCCGTCTATGATGGAAGCGTCATGGCCAAGACGACACCCTCCACCCAAGCGATTGAAATAGTCGAGCCGATCGGCAATCGTGTCCTGATTCGCAAGGATGCGGACAAGAAGGTGACGAAGGTCGGCATCCATCTGCCGGACAAGATCGAGATCCCCACCCTGACGGGCCGCATCGTGGCCGTGAGCGCTCAGGTGGACAACGACGAGGATTACCCGATCAAGCAGTATGACCGCGTGCTGTTCAACCCCAAGAACGGGATCCCGGTGGATTTCGAGGGCGATAACCGGCTGTTCGTGGTGCCGATCAAGGACGTGGTGGCGGTGTTTCGCAAAGAGTAGGGAACAAGGCGGCGAGGCACGACGTGTTTCGTCGGCTGAGCGTGACCGGTTGGGGGAGACGACGATTCTATAGCGCGTCGATGCAAGAAGAAGAACACCCAGGGACGGGAGTCCCTGGGCTTTGGTGTTTTCTATCAGATTCCCGCTACGCCCCAGTGCCGACGGGCTCTTGTTCCATGGCGGGGGTGTATTTGCCGTAGCGGGCCGCGCCGTTGCACTTGGCTCGATGAAGGAAGGCCTGTTTGGCCCTCTCTACGTTGGCCACATCACCACGCCACGCCTTGAGCGGCGGGCCCTGCAAAGCGCGGCCATACGAAAAACTCAACTGCCAGGGATGCGCGGCATCCATGGCATTCATGGCGTTGAGGTTGGCGGTGGCGATTTCGTTGCTCTGTCCACCGGAAAGGAACACAATCCCCGGCACGGCGGCGGGCACCGTTCGATTGAGGCAACGAACCGTCGCCTGGGCCACTTCTTCCGGAGTCGCCTGCTGCGGACAATCCTTCCCGGACAGCACCATGTTGGGCTTGAGCAGTGACGCTTCGAGCACAACACGTTGCTCATACAGAGCGTTGAACACACTGTGCAGTGTCGCTTCGGTCACCTGGAAGCAACGCTCGATCGTATGATCGCCGTCCATAAGCACCTCAGGCTCGACGATCGGCACCAGCCCTGCTTCCTGCGAGAGCGCCGCAAACCGTGCCAGCGCGTGGGCGTTGGCGTCGATGCAGTATTGACTGGGGATCCCGATTCCATCGGGATCGCCGATGGTGATGACGGCCCGCCATTTGGTGAACCGTGCACCGAGTTGGTAGTACTCATTCAAACGATCGCGCAATCCGTCCAGGCCTTCGGTTACCTTTTCTCCTTCGGCCCCCGCCAATGCCTTCGCGCCCTTATCCACTTTGATGCCGGGAATGATCCCTTGTTGAGTCAGGATTTGTACGAGGGGCGTACCATCGTCTGCCTTTTGGCGGATCGTCTCGTCAAACAGAATCACGCCGCTGATGAAGTCGCTTACCCCAGGTGTGGTGAACAACATCTGCCGGTACGCCCGGCGGTTGTCTTCGGTGGATTCGACGTCGATCGATTCGAACCGCTTCTGGATGGTGGGGTGGCTCTCATCCGCCGCGAGGATTCCCTTGCCTGGGGCGACGATCGCGTTGGCGATGGCGTTGAGATCTGATCCGACCATGTCTGTGGTCCTGTGCTCGAGAGAAGGTCACCAACTCCGTCGTTTTACCAAAATTCGGCCGCCAATCCCACCGCAAAGGATCGGGTCCGACTAGAACCCCACCGCCTGGCCGTCGGCGCGGCCGTCACTTGCGGCGAAGTACCCATCATCCAACTTGTACGCCGCCTGCCCGCGCCCGTAGAACTCCTCCGGCGGCCCTGCGATTTTCAACTGATGCCCCCGGCGGCGCAGCTCGTCATACACCTCCTCCGCAAACCCCGGCTCGAGGTTGACGTTCAGCCCTGCATCAACTCGCCATCTCGGCCCGTCGATCGCGGCCTGTGGGTTCTGTCCATAATCCGCCAACCGAATCAAGACCTGCGCATGACCTTGCGGCTGCATGAACCCCCCCATCACGCCGAAGCTCATCACCGGCTCATGTCTGCCGCTTGCGCGTCCCGTCCCGATTCCACCTGTCCCGATTCCATCGGGACGGAGGCTTCGCGGGTGACAAATCCGGGGATGATCGTGTGATACGGCCGTTTGGCGGGACCGACGGCATTGGGATGGCCCTTCTGGAGCGTGAAGCATCCGCCGCGGTTCTGCAATGCGATTCCCGTTTCGGGGATAACGATTCCTGATCCGAAGCCGGTGTAGTTGGATTGGATATACGAGACCATATTTCCGTCGGCGTCGGCGGTGGTCAAGTAGACGGTCCCGCCGGGCTTGGGGCGCCCGTGCCCGGGGTCCAGAGCACGGCTCGGGTCGATCAACGACGAGCGCTCGGCCAGGTAGGCCGGGTCCAGAAGGTGCTGCACCTCGACATCCATCCACGCCGGGTCGGCGATATACCGGTGCGCATCGGCAAACGCCAGCTTCATCGCCTCGATCTGGAGGTGGAGGCTGTCCGCGGAATCCACCGGCAGGTTTCCAATCCCGTGATGCCCCAAGATACCGAGCATGATCAGCGCGGCCAGCCCTTGTCCGTTGGGTGGAATCTCGTGCAGCGTGTAGCCGCCATAGTCAACTGAGATCGGCCGGACCCACTGGGCTCGATGCGATGCCAGGTCGTCGCGCGTGAGTATTCCGCCGGTGGCGGCGGCATGTTCAGTGATGCGTTCAGCGAGATCGCCTCGGTAAAACGCCTCGCCCGATGTTTCGGCGATTCGCTGGAGTGTGCGCGCGTGGTTGGGCAGACTGATCTGTTCACCGGCGTGTGGCGCCCGGCCGTGTGGACAAAATGTCTTTTGATACTCTCCGAACTCACGATACTTTTCGTGCCCGAGCGCCCAGTAGTAGGCGGTCTGACGGGAGACGAGATAGCCGTCGCGTGCATAGGTGATGGCCGGCTCGAAGAGTTTCTCAATCGGCAATGAGCCGAAGCGTTGTGCGAGCTCGATCCAGGCGGAGACAGCGCCGGGCACGGTGACGGCGTCCCAACCCAGAAGCGGCATCGCATCGAGTCCGTCAAAACGCTCGGGTTTGAGGGCCTTGGGCGAGCGGCCGGACGCATTCAGGCCGTGCAACCCCCCGCCGGCCCAGACCAGCGCGAAGGCGTCGGCCCCGATCCCGTTGCTGGTCGGCTCGACCACGGTCAGGGCCACGGCGGCCGCGACCGCAGCGTCAATGGCGTTGCCTCCATCCAGCATCATGCGAAGCCCAGCCTGGGCTGCCAGCGGCTGCGAGGTCGCCACGACATTCCGGGCCAGCACCGCCTCCCGCTGTGATCGGTAGGGCAAGGACCAATCGAAATCCGCCATGCTCATACTGTATCCATAAGGCAGGATCAACGGGATTTGCCACCCCGGCGAATCGGGCGCGTCGTCGATTATCAGACCCCCCCCCCGGCAAACCGCTACCCCTGAAGCCTGATTGTGCCGACGCCGACTCGACCAACCTCGGCATCCAGATGCGCGGCTACCACGACTTCGGCGTGGTACTTCAGGAGCCGCGCGCTACCCGGGTGGAGATTGTGCCGTTCGCCTGGCGCCGGAGGGGGTCGTGGCCGCTGCGTCGTGGGCCTCGTTCCCGACAGGGCGCGGTCTGCGATTATTCTGGACTCATCCCCGATGCAACTGTCCACACTCAGAGCACCGGCTACCGTCGCCGACTGGATATCCGCACATCGGACATCGATGTCGGCGCTGCCGATAGAACCGACGCAGGGCAGCCGGACCTCGCACAACTGCGATTATAACCAGGGCGAAAAACAACCAGTTGATGAGCATTCCAGGCCACCACACCGGCATCGCCATGAGCGCAAGAACATGATGGCGCTTCGTCTCCTCAGGCCACGGATCGCCCCCCGCTTCCCAAGGCCTGATCGTTAGGCCTTTGAGGCAAGGCGTAGGCCAGCCCAAGCCCAGCGAAAGCAATGATCCACCGGCAACGGAGGACGCCCTGTTGTTCGGCAGCAGCTTCCAGAACCGTGCCGTCGTCTCGCGATATCCAATCGAGCTATTCACATAGCCTCTGAACCCATCCCATTCGGTTGATGATGGGATGTCGATCGAGCGGACGGAGGAGTCAAAGGCAATCGGGTCGTCGTACACGTCGAAGTCCCGCGGTAAGAACGGAACAACATGATGAACCAGATCAAAGCCCCATGCACTGAGTAAGGCGAACCACAATCCTATGCAAACCGCGGCGACAATTGTTCGTGAGAGGCGGAAGTATTTGGCAAGTCGCCGAAACAATACCAAGGGTAATAGAAATAGAGTCGCAACGAGAAGTGAATTCAAACAAAGGCCTGCCCAGAGGATTCGCCGCGTCGTTGGCTTGGGATCATGGAGTGCTGCGTCGTCGGGAGGAGAATTCAAGTGCACCCTATAGCCGAAACGCAGTCCGATGCTGCGAGCGTCAGTGGTGAACGCGGCGTTCGGCCAGCCAAGCTCGGTCAAGAAAGAGCGGCGCTTCACGGGGGGAGGTTTCCTCGGCTCAAGCTCTGCTATCTCGCTCGTGTCGTGATGTTGTATTTCGAGCGAGTTGTAACCGAAGCCGGAAGCCAAACTGGCCACGACGCGCTCCGAGTCAGAAGCCTCAAACGCCAGGAGCCTCTCGGATGCCAAGGATCTGTAGAGGTGAACCACGCTCGGAGTATGCTCATCGACAGACATCCATCGCGTTGGCTGCGGCGAATACACAACGACAAAGACCGCAATCACGATCGTGCATAGAACGCCGCCAACAGCGGATACAAGGAGCGGAATTAGTTGACGGGCGGCATGTCGCATCTGTGGTATGGAGCGCGACCTCTGGCGCGAGACGCCAGCGGTTGCGGTGAATCTCGTTGATTTTAGCCAGGAGGATTGCCGGTCCAGGTGATGCTTCCCCCGATGGGTTCAGGACAAGAGCAATCCGGCCCCCCAAGGCATGTATAGCCCTCTGGAAGACTCCGAGGATCCACACAATCGGGCACGAAATACTCGGGGCTGATGCCCTTGACCGTACCCGTCTTGGTTCCTGTTTCATTTCACGTGCAAGTCGTGCATGTCCAAGTACGGCGGCTTGCGGGCGCAGATTCTCAACGACGGCGTCATTCGTGTTGGTGATGCGATTAGGGTCGATTGACCGGCCGCGCCGGCAACCAGTCGCCCCGCCGGGCCAGGCGAAAGTGACTGGCCGAAAAAACAAAAGGCCTCCGCTTTCGCGAAGGCCTTTTGACGGCAGTCCAAGGATCTGGCCACGAAACCATGCTGCCCCGAAGGGCGGCGAAGGCCCACGACCTTCACCTTGAATCGGCCGGAGCGAGCTTGCGGCATCCAAGGACGCCCTGGGCTCGCCTCGGGCCGGAGAACGAGTCTCCGGCTCGGTTTTGACGCGGTTGCTCCTGCCACTTTCGCAACGTTCCCAACCACGTCGACCTGTAACCCAGCGCAAACTCTCGTTTGCGCCGCGCTCCAGGGCCCGACGTATCGTTGTTACCTGGAACCCATCCGTCGGACACTTCCAGTCGGCCGAAACCTCCTGTCCGCGACCGCCGACGGGCATTCGCCCAGCCTCCAGCGATCCGCCAAAGTCGCTTCCGAGGAAACGACTTTCCGGGCTTTCACCCGGGATCGGCTCACCGCATTCAACCCGCCGTGGTCTCCCGGGGGAAGAGACGTTCAGCAGAACTGACCTCGGCTTACCAACCAAGGACGACTCTAACTTTTTCAATGACCCGTGCAACCGCCGTCAGCGATTGTGGACAATTGGTGCGGAAGCTGTGTGCGCAGCGCCCGTTGATTCGACCCGAGACTTCGCAAGTGCTTTGAGGGGCAGGGAATACGGGTTGAATCGATCGCACGCGGACGCCGACCTTCGTCAGGAATAGAATCAGGGATCCCACAAAAGAAGATCGATCTCCTCGGGAAGAGTGTCTGTGACATCACCGTTTGCAAAGACAACGGCGTACCCAACCTGTGATCGCGGCCGTGTTGGAAACAGTTCCGGACCGCCGGCAAGTGGGCTATTCCCTGCACACTCGAAAAAGAGAACGGTGCGCGCCGGATCTGCGATGTCAGCGACTCGTATTCCCCCGAGTTTCGCGTTCATCGCAAAGGTGCGCCCGTCCTCCATCGCGAATGGCGATACAAGTGTTTGCTCAACTATGACGCCCTGATCCAACAACGCCTGAACCCAGTCATCCGCCGAAGGATATTGATCATCGTGGTTATTGGCATACAACGTGGCCGCCATTGCAAGCTGCCGCGCCTGGCTGAAAGCCTTGGCCTGCCTTGCAGCCATTCGAGCTGCACCGAGAGCAGGCAGGAGAAGTCCAATGAGAAACATCTGGACAACGAGGGCTAGGAGTGCCGCGGTCGAGCACGAAATGCCGGCTATGGCGAGTCCGTTGCCTTTGAGGCGGCCGTTACTACGACCGATCTTGACCAACGCGGTAATACCCAGGGGCAGTCCGATCACGCCGAACACCCCACACGGGAAAATACCCAGTATCCCGAGTACCAGGCTTGCCGTCGCCAGGCCACATCGCTTCGGCGGTTGGATTGCTTCCACCGCAGAAGGGGGTGAGCCTGAATTGATCGAAGACGAGTCAACTGGATTCATCGTTGAATTGACTCCATCGTGACGCGGTTGCGCGCCTCGCTGATCCACCCGCCGCAGATCACGGCCTCGCCGTCGTAGCACACAACCGCTTGCCCCGGTGCAACGGCAAACTGCGGCGCCTCGAACCGCACTTCCAGCCCACCCCCGGAGATGCCGGAAATGGGACTTATCCCCATTTTCTGGCGCACCTGGGCGTCGACCGGCTCGGCGTTGTAGCGGATCTTGACCGTGCAGCTCATCCAATCATCCGCCGGCTCGATAAACCAATTCGCGTCCTGGGCAATACATCCGTCAGCCAGCAAGTCAACTCGTATGCCAACCGTGACCGTGTTCGATCTCGCATCCTTGTCGATCACATACAGAGGATGACCCTTGGCGACGCCAAGCCCGCGCCGCTGGCCGATCGTGAAATGCTGATGGCCGGGATGTTCGCCTAATACGGCGCCGTCTCGATCCACGATCGTTCCCGCTCCAACCGCGTCCGGCGAGCGCTGCCGAACTAGACTTGCGTAGTCGCCGTTGGGTACGAAACATATCTCCTGGGAATCAGGCTTGTCGAACACGGGCAAGTCCAAATCCTGGGCGATCCGCCGGACGTGCGGCTTGTGAAGCGCTCCGATGGGAAGCAACATTTCTCGTAGTCGATCGACGGACGCGCCGAAAAGCACGTAGCTTTGATCCTTGTGATGATCCACGCCGCGCAACAGTTTCGGCGCATCAGGCTCGCTGCGATCGATCCGCGCATAATGACCCGAGGCGACAAAGTCAGCCCCGATCTGCTTGGCGTAGGAATGTAGTTTGCCGAACTTCAGCCAATCGTTGCAACGAACACAAGGATTCGGCGTGCGCCCGGCGTTGTATTCGTCTACGAAATAATCAATGATCCGCCCGAAGTCCTTCTTGAAGTTGCACACGTAAAACGGAATATCGAGCTTGGCGGCAACGAGGCGAGCGTCGGCGGCGTCGTTGATCGAGCAACAACCTTGGTGGCCGATTTTGAGCCGGCTTTGCTCACGACCCGGACCTTCGTCCGCGGCGGACTCAGGTCCGGCTTCGTTGGCCGGTTGCAGCTCATCAAGCGTCTCGCCGGGCGATCCCAGGCGCATGAAGCATCCAACCACGTCGTAGCCCTCGCGCTGCAATAGCGCCGCCGCGACGGACGAATCCACGCCGCCCGACATCGCCAGCAGCACCTTGGGCTTTCCAACCGCCATCGGCCGATTGTAGGACGCCGCCAGGCTGGGCGAGCGTGGGTGCAAGCTGCCAATTAGGCTTCGTAGGCACCGGCCTTGATAGATTGGCCGCGTGCTGGTCTACGCGGGGATCGACGAAGCGGGGTACGGGCCGATGCTCGGTCCGCTGTGTCTTGGCTGCACCGTCTTTGTCCTCAAGGACTACGATCCCCGCCAGGGCGCTCCGGACCTGTGGCGAATCCTGAACCGGGCCGTGTGCCGCAAGCCAAGCGATCGCCGACATCGAGTCGCAATTGAGGATTCCAAGAAGCTCAAGGGCCCCAACTCCGGCGCGATTCATCCGCTACGCGCCTTGGAACGAGGCGTACTGTCGCTGCGCCTGACGCAAGGCGAATCAAGCGCCACCGACGATGCGTTGTTCGATCAGCTGGGACTTGAGCTTCCAACTGTTCCGTGGTACGGCTCATCAACGGCCTTGCCTGTAGCCGTAGACGCCGACGAGCTGCGCATCGCGGCGGCCAGGCTCGGGCGAGTGATGGACACGGCTGGCGTCGCCTGTTCGTTGATGCGGTGTGAAGTCATTGGGGCAGGTGACTTCAACCGGCAGGTCGCCTCGATGCGCACCAAAGCGAGCGTCAATATCTGTTGCGTGATGCGGCTGATTGACGAAGTGTGGCGAACGTACAAGGACGATCATCCACGGGTCATCGTGGATCGCCAAGGCGGCCGCACGAAATACCTTCGGATCCTCCAACTGAGTTTCGAGGGCGCGCAGGTTCGTATCGTGACGGAAGATCCCGCTCAAAGTCGGTATCACTTAGTACGCGATGGAGCGGAAATAACGCTGAGTTTCGTGCGAGCCGCCGAGTCGCAACATCTGCCGGTCGCCCTCGCGTCCATGATCGCCAAGTATGTCCGGGAGCTGTTGATGTTGCGACTGAATCGGTTCTTTCAGCAGCAGCTCCCGGAGCTTCGGCCTACGGCGGGCTATGTGAAGGATGCGCGACGATACCTGGTTGAGATCGAGCCGGTGATCCAGCGGCTGGGTCTGGAGCGGACGGCGCTTGTGCGCTCGGTCTAGCGCAGATTTCACTCGTCCGTACGATGAAGGGTGCCACCGACAGCGACCAAAGGGAGTCGTCGGTGTCTTATCGCATCGGAACCGAAGCACACAAGTGGTCCTGCGGCACGCATCCCGGCGCGCCGAGACGGCCTCAGGTGCGTGGCACCCGCGTCCAAATCACCCCAACCCCCCAAAAACGACTCCCGACCCCTTTTATGGGATTTAGGGGTGATACGGAGTGGATGGGGTGCGGCCGGGGCTCACTCGCTGTGAGTGGCACTCACAATGTGCGTGGCTGAGGGTGCCACCGACAGCGACCGAAGGGAGTCGTCGGTGCCGAAGATCAACGGACTCTCCGAGACGCACGACTCGTCCCGGCGCGCCGGGGCTCGCTGTGCGTGGAACTCTCAGGTCGTTCACTCAAGTGAAACCTGCTCTCCGGTCAGCCCTGCCGGCGCCCTGCTCGGTCGGTCCCCCATTGACTTAGGATCGCGGATAACTACAATGGGCGGTCCCATCGGCACCGGATTGCCGATGGTAATCTGAGTTGCGAGCATTCTCAGGGCCGCGGATGGCGACCCACAACGGAAGGAGACGACCGTTGCTCGACGAAGCTGAGAACGCCCGCTTGCGTTAAACGGTCCCGCTGGCCCGGCGCAAGTCGGGCAAATACGCAGGACCGAACCCCCTACCCCCCTCGTGGGCTCATTGGGCAGGGGAATCCGGCCGAAAACCAACCAGCGCTGCCTGGAGGCCCCCGTTGGCCACCGGCGGTGTGTCGTTGATAAAGGGCGACCGCCCGGGGCGATTGAGCGTGTAGACACCATGACCGTTGACCTGACCAAAGTTCGTAACATCGGCATCTGCGCCCACATCGACGCCGGCAAGACCACCGTCACCGAGCGCGTGCTGTACTACACCGGCCGCAACTACAAGCTCGGCGAGGTTCACGAAGGCACGGCCACGATGGACTTCCTGGCCGAAGAGCAGGAGCGCGGAATCACCATCCAGTCCGCCGCCACCACGTGTCCCTGGGAATATGAGGGTAACACCTACACGATCAATCTCATCGACACGCCGGGGCACGTGGATTTCACCATCGAGGTCGAGCGATCGCTGCGGGTGTTGGATGGGGCCGTCGCCGTCTTTGACGCAAAGGAAGGCGTCGAGGCGCAATCCGAGACGGTCTGGCGGCAAGCCGATCGCTACGACGTGCCGCGGATTTGTTTCGTCAACAAGATGGACAAGATCGGGGCGGACTTTGAGTTCAGCTTTGAGTCGATTCGAGATCGGCTCGGCGCGAACCCGATCGCGGTGCAACTGCCCATCGGGTCCGCCGACGAGTTCGAGGGCATCATCGATCTGCTGGAGATGAAAGCGTACTACTTTGATGCGAGCGAACTCGGCGCGCGCATCGAGCAGCGTCCAATCCCCAAACCGTTGCTCGACAATGCTCAGCTTTGGCGTCACGAACTCGTCGAACAGGCCGCCGACGTCGATGATACGCTGCTCGAGCAATTCCTGGAGGACGAACAATCGATCACCACGGCGCAGATCAAGGCGGCATTGCAACGGGGAACGATCGAGTTGCGCTGCACGCCCGTTTTCTGCGGCGCGGCCCTGCGGAACATCGGCATTCAGCGACTGCTCAACGGCGTCATCGACTATCTGCCCAACCCGACCCAGATCAAGGATACCCAAGGCGTCAGCCCGCGCAAAGGCGCCGCCAAGCTTACCCGGCGGCACACGGAGGACGATCCGTTCTCCGCGCTGGTCTTCAAGGTCGTCTCCGACACGCACGGCGACTTGACCTACATGCGCGTCTATTCCGGAAAATTGACCAAAGGCGCCCGGGTTCTCAATTCCAACGACAACAAGAAAGAGATCATCTCGCGCATCTACGAGATGCACGCCAAGAACCGCGACCCCCTGGACCGCGTCGGGGCCGGACAGATCGTGGCGGTGATCGGCCCGAAGCACTCGGTGACGGGTGACACGCTGTGCGATCCGGAGCATCCAATTATTCTGGAACGTATCCAGTTCCCCGAGCCGGTCATCACCATGTCGATCGAGCCGCAGACGAACGACGACAAGACGCGACTGGCCGAGGCCATGAGTACCATCCATCGTGAAGACCCTTCGTTCCACTTCACGTACAACGAGGAGACCGGCGAGACGATCATTGCCGGCATGGGTGAGCTGCACCTGGAGATCATCAAGCATAAGCTGGTGCGTGACCGCAAGATCGCCGTGACCGTCGGAACGCCGCGCGTCAGTTATCGTGAGACGATCACCGGGACGGCGTTGGAGGTTCGCGGGCGGTTCATCAAGCAGACCGGCGGGCGTGGACAGTTCGGCGATGTCGTGGTCAATGCTCGCCCAATAACCAAGGTCGAGGCGGAGGCGCAGGGGCTGGAAATGAAGGACGGGGTGGTCTTCGTCGAGAAGATCACCGGCGGCGTCATCCCCAGGGAGTTCATCACGCCCGTTAAAAACGGTGTTCGAAACGCGGCCAAATCGGGGATCCTCGGCGGCTATCCCGTCGTCAATGTCCTGATCGAGCTCATCGATGGATCACATCACGAGGTGGATTCCAGTCAGATTGCGTTCGAGCAGGCGGGAGCGCTGGCGTTCCGCGAGGCATGCACCCGAGCCGGCATTGCGCTCCTGGAGCCGATCATGAAGGTCACCGTCCTGACGCCGGACCATTACTTCGGCCCGGTCAGCGGGGACCTCGCCTCCCGGCGCGGCCAGATCGTGGACACGCAGCTTCGCGGCACGGTCCGGGTGATCACCGCTGAGGTGCCCCTGGTCGAGATGTTCGGCTACACCACGATCCTGCGAGGCTTGACGCAAGGACGCGCATCCAGTTCGATGGAGCCCAGCGAATACCGGTTGATGCCGGACCGGCTTCGCGATGAAGTTCTGGCCCGTACCTGAAACTCGACCGAGCCGTTCCCAAGAATGGGCGACGAACCGGTTTTCACAGGCCAGCCACAGTGACCAAGAGCCCGGATACCAGTCAGGTCCTCTTCCGGCGGGAGTACGAGCACGAGCTTGAGACGTGGCTGCGCGTCCGCTTCGGCTATCTGTGCACGACGTTCGTCGCGCTCGGGCTCATCCAACTGATCGCAAACATCTTTGCGATGTTCGGCCCGAACGTTTCCGGCGCCATCGTCACCACCGCCGGCACCACACTCTCGCTGTGCATCGTCGCGTACTTCTTCCTGGAGCGAGATCGCTTCGAGACGCGCGAAGCTGTCCTGCGCGGTTTGGCGACAATGATCCTCGCCATGGGCGCTGTTTCGATTTCAGCCTGGATCGGCGCGGACTGGTTTGGGCTGAAGGTCTTTCCCAGTATCCTGCTGGCGATCTTCTTCTGGCATTTCACCGCGTGCCTGTTTCTTCCCTGGACACCCGGCGAGTCGCTGCGCCCGATCCTGCCTTTGCTGGCGATATGGGCGGGATACACCCTGTTTTTCGGTTCAGAAGAACTGGACGATCGCGTGCTCGCCGTCATCTTCGGCCCCGGGATACTCATCCCCGGCTTGCTGATCTGCGGCTGGCGGCTTCGACGACATAGCCGACACTTCCGCAGCACCATGCTCGGGCGGCGCTTTAGAACGTTGCGACAAGAGTTCGCCAAGGCTCGGGGGATCCATGAAGCGATCTTCCCGGCCGAGTATGACGACGGGTACGTCAAGTTTCAGTACACGTATCTGCCGATGCGCGAGCTCGGCGGTGATTTCCTGCATCTGCACATCGGCGCAGAGGGCCTCATCCACCTGGCGCTGATCGACGTGACCGGCCATGGACTGGCCGCAGCGCTCACCGTGAACCGCATCTATGGGGAGATGGAGCGAATCCGTGCAGAGACGCCCCGCGCACAACCCGCCGACGTGATTCAACTCCTGAATCGCTACATCAACCTCACGATGGTCCGGCACAACATCTACGCCACCGCCATTGCGTTGCAGCTTGATCCCTATGCAGGCGAAATCCGCTGGGCCAGCGCAGGCCATCCGCCGGCCTTTCTGCGCGGCGTCAACGGTGTCGTGCGGCAACTGCCTGCGACGACGGTCGTCCTTGGGGCGCTTCCCGATGAAGAGTTCGAGGCCGAGGAAGAATCGATGGAGCTTTCACCCGGCGATGTCGTCATTGCCTATACCGATGGCGCGTTTGAGGCTCGCGATCGCATGGGAAGCCAGCTCGGGCTCGACAATCTTCGCCAGGTTCTGCACAGCCAACCGTCACCGCAGAATTGGCCGCAATTCATCTGCTCGTACGTGGACAAACACAAGGCTGGTCGCGCTGAGGATGATGTACTCGTAACTTCGCTGACGTTCATTTCCATGCGCCTTCAGACCAAGAGCGCCGAGGCGGTCGTTGCACGCTCATGACCGGTTGCCGCGATGATGATCTTCGATATATGCAAATGGCCGCGCGGCTGGCGCTGCGTGGACATGGCGGCGCTCAGCCCAATCCGCTCGTGGGGTGTGTCGTTACTTCGTCCCACAACGAAGTCGTCGGATGGGGATATCACCGCCGATGCGGTGGTCCGCACGCTGAGATTCAGGCGCTGCAAAGAGCAGGCCGACGTGCGGCCAAAGCTACCGTTTATCTCACCTTGGAACCATGCAATCACACGGGCCGCACCGGGCCATGTAGTGAAGCCCTGATCGAAGCCGGCGTACGGCGCGTCGTGTTCGCACGCGCTGATCCGAGTGCCGATGCTGCCGGCGGCGCCGATCGCCTGCGAAACGCGGGGATCGAGACGCAACTGCTTACGAACTGTCCGGCGGCGATCGCAGTCAGCGATCCTTTTGTCCATCGCATCAAGACCGGCCTCCCTTGGGTTGTCGCCAAATGGGCACAAACCATCGATGGATGGATCGCGACTCGAACGGGTAACAGTCGTTGGATAAGCAACGATCGCAGCCGCCGAATGGTGCATCGAGAGCGCGGCAGAGTCGATGCGATTATGACAGGCATCGGCACCGTTTTGGCGGACGACCCGTTGCTCACCGCGCGCAATGTTCGCAAGCGCCGCGTTGCGCTTCGCGTTGTAGTCAATCCGAGTCTGGCCGTTCCGCTCGATGCCAGGATCGTGACAAGTCTCGATCAAGCGCCAACCATCATGATCTGCGATGAATCAGTGCTGGGATCACAATCCGACAAGCCCGCGCAGTTGCGCGAGAGAGGGATCGAACTGCTCGGTGTGTCGGCTGCAGGCGGTTCGCTTGATTTGACGGAGGCGCTTCGCAACTTGTCCCAGCGGTACAACGTAAGCACCGTACTGGTTGAGGCAGGCGCCGGTCTATTAGGAGATTTGTTTCGCCGGCGACTTGTCAACGAAGCGTGGGTATTTGTCGCCCCGACGCTATGGGGAGATGAGCAAGCCTCTCCGTGCGTGCGGGGAATGACGGTTCGTGACGTGACCGATGGGCTTCACCTGGAGTTGCACGATGCGCGCGTTCGAAGCGGCGATGTCGTGTTGCGCTATGGCGTGCCGTCCGGCGGAGGCTGAAGGCCGAAATCACTTGGCGTAAGCAGCAGATGCAAGCTCTCAGGGAATATCCGTAGCACGTTGTCGCCGTTTTCCAAACCCCACCGACCGGTGTCCGGCCATCGCACGATCCGCACCGTATCGATCGGCTTGTTGTCAAACCCGCGCATCGTGATCGTGGCGATTTCCAATTCGAACGGGTAATCCTCCCTTTTGATTTGTGACGCTTGTAAGGTGGTGAGCTGTTGGAGTAGTTCGTTGACGGACGCTGCGGGGACGTCAGCAGCAAATGCCGGTGCTCGCCATTGATCCAGGTCGCGCACCAGCCGCAGCTCGCTCTGCCGGCTGCGAATAATCAGGGTCTTCACATCAGCCGGTACAACGCCGGACGCTGTCAGCGAAATTAGCGATTCCGGCGAACGAAAGAACACGCGCAACACTGCTTCGGATAGTTGAAAGACGACCGGGCGCCCTTGAATCATCCCGAACCGATCTTCCGATCCGATCCCCCGACGCGCTCCGACAAGTAATCGCTGGGTCGTCTCCACCCGCACCAGTTCCTCTCCTTGTGCCTCAACGTGCACGGTGACGACTTCGAGCGATGCGATCGGTTCAGCGAGACCGAACTGAGCCAAATCGTCGGGCTGATCAAGAATGAAGCCTGCCGACCGAGCTCGTCCTAACGCCTGAAAGAATTCGTCTTGCGCCAGTTCGGCAATTCGCGGTTTGGCCGGTTCTGGAAAGACAGTTGTCCTAGCGATGAAGGCCGCGGTGACTCAC
>JACZXL010000289.1 GCA_022571635.1 Planctomycetota bacterium | reverse complement strand
TGAATGTTGTCGGCAAGACCGCCGATGTGATGCAGCAGGAAGTCGCCGTAGGGCTTGACTTCCTTGTTGCGCAAGGCTTCCTCCAGCTCCGGGTCGTCCGCAGTAGTGAAAGAAGGGTAATGGCAGTCGCCGCAACCGATGGCCATAAAAAGGGCCTCCCCCGTCATGCCTGACTTGGGCGTCTGAGGAGGTTGGGCCAGGAAACGCTGGAAGTCAGTGACAACGTCGATGAACTCCCTATCGACGCCGTTGCCAAGTGCGAAGCTATCTTCATATGGATCATCAGGTACGGTGTCGCATTTTTCCAGACTCGGCGGGAAGATACCGTTGGGATCCTGATCATCGGGAAGGAACCGATTGGTCAGCCCCATTTCATTGTTCGAGGCGTCGGCAGAGAACGTGAGCACCGTCGCCACCTGCGCCTTCCAACCGAAGCGCCCCACACGCAGAGGGCTTCCCGGCGGATCCTCGAACGCCCCGACCATGTGGACAACCCCTCCTACAAGAGGGTTGGGCGGATTATCTTGCAAATCCTGGAGCACCGCGTCAGGGATCGCCTCAATCAAACCGAAACTCAGGGCGGAGTTGGTCACTCGGAACGCGATGACGTTCGCCTCCGGCGGCACTTCCTCGGCGCACTCCTCTTCGTTCGACTCCTGCTGGAACAGCGATCCGCCAAAGTCCGCCAACGGATCGAATACGCCTCCGACAAGCAGCCCGGCCCGGGTAACCGTCTTCGTGCCCGTTCCGCCGGGGGCCGGGTTGTTATGGCAACTGCCGCAACTGTCCTGATTCCAAACCGGTCCCAGCCCTTCCTCTACCGTCAGGACATGCTGGAATCGCTCCTTTCCAATGAAGAAGCGGTCGAGTTGGTCCGGGGTTAGCCCCAACAATGGTTCACCTGAGGCCGGCTGGGCGACGATTCCCCCAGCGCGGGCGGAATCGACCACGACCCCGGGCGTCACCACCATCAAAATACATGTCATTTGTATTGTCAGTCCGACACATAGATGACCGCATATACGAAATCTGTACTTGCCTTGAATTGATCTTTGATCTCGCTGATCTAGCACGATCCTCCTCCTCTCGATCATCTATATCGAATAGAAAACGGATGGCGGCCGGTGGCCCGCTTGTGCTGGCTTTCACTCAGCTCCATGTTCGCCGCCGCAGCCTGACCGACAGCGGCTGCACCGGGGGCGTCCCCGGCAAGAGCACTCTACCTCGTTCCGGACGCGGAGGCCATTCCTTTTTTGGATGGTGATTTCGGAGGACGATGCGGACCGGACCGGACCGGGTTCCCGCTGGGTTTCCGCCCAGAATACACTCAGAGCATCGCCGACCGGTGTGTCTTGTCATAGGTTCGCTACGGAATAGGCTGCAGGTGCAAAAAAGGGGCATTCTCTCAAACATGAACCTGCGGACCCTGGCGATCATGCTCTTGCTTATGGCCGGCGGCTGTCGAGATCAAGGCGACCCCAGTCAAGGCCAGACCGCCGGGCCGACCGGTCGTGAGCCGCCTGCCCAGAATAAAGATGGCGCACCGCCTGACCGCCCCATGACGGACGCTCCCTTCGCCACCCTGGCCCCCGATCTGGCGCCGATCTTCACCCTCATTTCTCAGAACCAACTCGGCCCCGCTCGGGACCGCGTGACCGACTACCTCCAGCAGAACCCCCAGACCGGCCAGGCCCAGTTCTTGCTTGGGCTGACCTACCACCGAGAGAAGCGCTACGCCCTGGCCCGACCGCACTTCGCCAAAGCGACCGAGTTCAGCCCGCAGTTCCACCCCACCTATCACTTCTACGGCTGGTGCTTGTATTACCTCGGCGAAACGGAACAGGCGCGAACGGCTTTCCAGGACCACCTGCGCCTCACCCCCACCGAGGGCGATTCGCATTTCGCGCTGGGGCTGCTGGCGATGGATGCCGATCAGCTCGACGAGGCGGAGCGTCGATTCCACAAGGCCATCGACCTCCAATCCGACAATCCGAAGCGACAGAGGGACGTGGCCAAGGCGCACGCGCGGTTGGCCGACCTGTACATACGCCGGGAACAGCTCGCGCAGGCCAAGACCCATCTGCAAACTGCGACCAACCTTTGGCCCCAACACTACGCCGCGTACTACAAGCTCCATCTCGTACTCAACCGGCTCGGTGAGCCTGAGGCCGCAGAAGAAGCTTTCCAGCAATACCGACTCTGGCAGAAACGAGCTGAGCAACGTCGCGGGCTTCCGGGGCAAGGACGATGAGTCCCATCCGGCCCTGCGCCCAATGCAGTTGTCTTGCCGTCTGCGCATTACTGCTCACGAACTGCGCCGGCGAGGATTCGCAGGCGCCGAACAACGAACCGGTCTTTCGCTTCTCGACCCTCGTCGGCGAAGCCGCAATCAACCTGACCACGACCTCCGGCACGCAGCCGGCCACCCAGATACTGGAGGTCAACGGCGGCGGACTGGGGCTCATCGACTTCGACAACGACGGCGACCTCGACCTGTTCGTGGCCAACGGCGCAACCTTGAGCGATCCGGAGAACGGACCCGGATCCCGGCTCTACGAGAACTTGGGCGGCCTGCGCTTCAAGGACGTGACCTGGGCCGCCGGTATCCACCTCACCCGCTGGGCGATGGGCGTGGCCGTCGGCGATTACGACGGCGATGGGCGCGACGATCTGTATGTGACCTGCTACGGCCCGAACGTGCTGCTGCGCAACGAAGGTGAAGGACGATTCGCCGACGTTACCAAACGCGCGGGCGTGGGTGATCCGCGCTGGGGTACAAGCTGCGCGTTCGGCGACATCGACAACGACGGCGATCTCGACCTCTATGTCGTCAACTATCTGCAATTCGACGCGGCCAATCCGCCGGGGCGTTCACACTTCAAAGGCATCGAGGTCATGGCGGGGCCGCACGGGCTGCCCGCACAGCACGACATTCTGTACGAGAACCTCGGCGACGGGACGTTCCGAGATATCACCGCCGCCGCCAACTGTCTGCCCGCCCAGCCCGGCTACGGACTCGGGGTGATCATCATTGATTTCGACGCCGACGGCCGCCAGGACATCTTCGTCGGCAACGACTCGATGACCAATTTTCTGTTCCACAATCTCGGCGAGAAGCGCTTCGAGGAGCGCGGCGTACTCAGCGGGATCGCTGCGAACATCGACGGCGGCGAACAGGCGACGATGGGCATCGCCGTCGCCGACGTGGACGCCAACGGCTACCCCGACTTATTCACCACCAATTTCTCCAGTGATACCAACACGCTTCACCTCAACCTCGACGGCGCGTTCTTCGATGATCGAACCCAGCAGTTCGGCCTGGCGCTGATCAGCCGACCCTACCTCGGCTGGTCGTGCGGGTTTTTCGACTTTGATCTGGACGGCGACGAGGATCTGCTCATGTTCAACTCGCATGTTTACCCGCAGGCCACGATGGACGCGATGGATTCGGATTACGAACAAACGCCCTTGCTGTTTGAGCGCGACGGTGGACGATTCGCTCGCCGTGTAGACCCGCAGATCGGCTCGTTCCTCAACGAGCGGCATCGTGATCGGGCCGCCGTGTTCGGCGATCTCGACCACGATGGGGATATCGATGTCATCGTCAGTGAACTCAACGGGCCCATTCGCGTGCTCCGCAACGACCATCCCGGCGGGAACTGGCTCAGCATCGAGTTGCGAGACGAGCGCGAAACATCGCGCAACCACCGCGGGCTCGGTAGTCGTATCGAACTGACCTATCCCAACGGCGCCCAGCGTCGCTGGATATACACCGGCGGATACCAAACCTCGATTGCGCCGTACGCGCACTTCGGCTTTCCCGCCGACGTTAGCCATGTCGCCGCCGTCATCGTTTGGCCGGACGGGTATACGCAACGCATCGAATCGCTGCCAACCAAGACCCGCCACGTCATCAGACGACCGTAAACATCGCATCGCGCCTGATCTCGGATCCGCGCCGGACGCTTCACCGATCTACGGCCAGGATGCGATGACGGTCGCATCGTTGTCAATCGTCTCGATCCGCCCGCCCGCCCCACCGCCATCGTCACCAACGAGCTTCAACCCATGCCCCTGCTCGCTGAGGATCCTCATCACGGCTTGAGCGCCGTCTTCGCTCGCCAAATTGAACAGCACGGTGCCCCCCGGTTTGCGGGGGTCCTTGCCGTTGAACGTCGCCACCGAGCCGGCGCCGAAGTCATCCGTCGTCAGAAAGACGGTTGAATATCCATCCGCGTTAAAGATCCATACGCCGCCGTTGTTGACGGCATGACCCATCTTCGCAGCAACTCTACCGTTGTCGCCGATCACCTCGAAGCTGCGGGCGCGGATGACGCCCGGGATATCCTCACGTTGGGTCACTGAGAATATCACCGCCCCTGCGGAAATGGCCACAAGCACGATCAC
>JACZXL010000049.1 GCA_022571635.1 Planctomycetota bacterium | reverse complement strand
CGAGCGTCTAAGTCGATCACCTCGTTGAAATGTCGTTCGGCCATTCGCCAGTTCTTGACCTTGCGCGCACGCCGGGCCGCTTGAAGCACAGCCGCCGCTTGCTTCTCCAACTCAGGGTTGTACCGGCCGCGCATCACCCGGGACAGAACCGAATCGAAGTCCGCCGCCAGCGGATTGCCGATGAACGCCAGCTTGCTGTCGCGGTCAACGATAAACACAGCCGGAATACCCTTCAATCCGGCTCGCTTGGACCACGCCCGGTCTGTAGCCTTGCGCCGATCGGTCGCGACGATGTAGTTCATCCGTTTGCCCATCTTCTCCACGAACGGTCGGACCGTCCCCACTTCCTCATCGCTGATCCCGATGATGACCAGGCCGGCGTCCTCATACTGCTCTTGCAATTCCGTCAGGTGGGGGATGGATTTGCGACAGGGCGCACACCACGTGGCCCAGAACTCGATCACGTAGACCTTGCCCGACTCGATCGTCGTCTCCTCGCCCTTGACCCAGGTGTCGATATCCAACCCCGGCGCGGGATCGCCTACCGAGAGTTTCCCTCGTTGGCCGAAGGCTCCACTTGTCAACGCCACGCACGCGGCGACGGTCAGGATGTTTCGCAGTCTCATATCGATTCCCTTCGTATCGAGAAGCCCAACGACCAAAGCCGGTACCCGAACGCTTATAGAACCCGGCTGGGCAAAATCTTATCGCCAAACAACCTCACAAGCCAGCGGAACTTTCAGGAAGCCGCCCGCACCAGCCCCCTAACGCCCTCCCAACCGACCTGCCCGCCCCGAACCGCCCCCCCATCCGGGGGTCTGGGGCCGGCCGGGGCCGGATGATTCAGCCTTGACGATGGGTTAGTCCGCGTCGTCCAGCAGATCAGCGCTCGTGAACCGCTGACCCTCGAGCATCCGCAGGCACGCCCCCCCGCCGGTCGATATGTGAGTGAATCGATCGGACAGGCCGAAGGCCTCGATCGCCGCCGCCGTATCTCCCCCGCCACCGATGCTCGTTGCGCCCGCCTCGGTGGCCGACACCATGGCTTGGGCGATCTGTTTGCTTCCCACGTCGAACGGCGGCACCTCGAACACGCCCACCGGGCCGTTCCAGACGATCGTCTTCGCCTTGGCCAACTCACTGACATACTGGGCCACCGTCTCCGGGCCGATATCTAGCCCCATCCACCCCTGCGGGATCGACTCGCCGACCACTCGCACCGGCGTAACGCGACTGATCTGTTTTCCGCAAACATGGTCCAACGGGAGAATGAGGTCAACAGGACTTGCCGCCGCTGCGTCGATGATCTGCTGAGCTTGGGGCAACATGCCGCGCTGCACCTTGCTGGACCCGACCTCGCGCCCCAGCGCTTCAAGGAAGGTGTACGCCATCGCCCCGCCCACCAGGACCACGTCCACGATCGTCATCAGATTACGGATCGCCCCCAACTTGTCGGAAACCTTCGCGCCGCCCAGCACCGCCACGAACGGCCGGGCGGGTTCAGCCAACGTGTCGCCAAGGAAGCGGATCTCGCGATCCAACAACAGCCCAGCCACTTTCGGTTTGTCGTTCATCGCGTTCGGTAGCGCGACCATCGAAGCGTCGTCGCGATGGGCCGTGCCGAACGCTTCGTTGCAGTAGATGTCCCCAAGCGCACCAAGCTGCGCCGCAAAAGTTGCGTCGCCCGCCTTTTCGCCGGCGTTGAACCGCAGATTCTCAAGCACTAGAACCTGTCCATCAGTCAGCGCGTCAACTGCTTCGACCGCTTGTTGCCCAACACAATCGTCGGCGACAAACTGAACGGTGACTCCACCGAGCAACTCGCCCAGCCGATCGGCCGCGGGTTTCAGCGACAGTTCCCCGCCGGATTCGCCCCCCTCAGGCCGACCAAGGTGACTGATGAGAATCAACCGCCCCTGCCGATCGAGAACGGACTTGATGCTCGGCAACGCAAGTTCAATGCGCCGATCGTCCGTGATGGCCCCATCGTCGTCCATCGGCACATTGAAATCCACGCGCATCAGCACGCGCTTCGAGGCCACATCAATCTGTTCGATCGTCTTCTTTGCCATGCCAGCCGTTCCCATCTCCAATTCTGACACCGATCGTTGCCCATCACCGAACCGCCGCCCGTCCGTTAGACCGTACCACAATCACGGCATTGTCCAAAACCACCCCGCCCCAAGCCCCCTGTAAAGCCGGCGTTTATCTCGCCGGTCCCTGTAATGCCGGCGATGGCATCGCCGGTCTTCGTTCTTAGCTCCCCCCACCTCCGCACCACCCAACCTCCCCCACACCCCGGGCGATCCCATCGCCGGCTTTACACGGCAGCAATAAAACAAGCCCCCGATCACACGAGCCGTTACCCCAACGTTCGGCTTCAACGGCCCTGTCCGTACAATGACGCCAAGCCGCGATCGGCCCTAGACCCGCCAACCCCCGCCCCCGGAATAGCCGGCACATGATTTGCCTTTCCCGTTCAGCATGGCCCTGGCCCCGCTATACTGAACTTTTCAATCAACTCTTAGCTGGCACAAGAAAAACATGGCCATCGTACCCGTCAAAATATCGCGCGGCTCACCATCTCCGCATCGGCCGCTCATCTTTATCTCTCACTCCTTTCTGGAAACCGAACACCCGCTATTTCAGCGCCTCATCAACGACCTGAAACGCGATCCTCGCGTTCGGCTCTGGTATCCGCCAGACCGTCTCAATATCGGCGATGAACTATACGCGACTATTCAGCAAGCTATTCGCGAATCGGATTTTCACCTTTTCATCATCCCCAAGACGCCAAGCACTGGCGTTGGCATAGAACTTCAGCTGTTGTACAGCGATCAATTGGCAAGTGGACGCGCGAAGCTAATCCTTGCAAGGCTTCACGACGGTGCCGTACCTCGTATGCTGCAGGCGATGAACTGTGTTGACTTTACGACGAGCTATGAGTCAACACTCGAAAACTTGATCAACGAGACGGTGGCGGCAAGTCAACCGGCCTTGGTGCAATTCGCGCTCGATCAACTCGTTGACGCGTTACCCATCGTTGAAGTTACGGATAAGGTCGGGGCTCGGCTCGTCAAGTATTTCACCGAGCATCCCGAAGATATGCGAACAATGGACCGTCGACTCTTCGAAAAGCTCGTTGCAGAAATGTTCCGCGGATTCGGCTATGACGTAGAACTCACACAGCAAACCCGTGATGGTGGCCGCGATATCATCGCAATCCGCCGACATGAGGTCAACACCAAATACTTGATTGAATGCAAACGTCCCGATCCCGGCGGCTACGTCGGTATCCGCCCGGTTCGAGAATTGTACGGCGTCAAGTGCGATGAAATGGCAACGAAGGCAATTCTTGCCACAACTGCCTATTTCTCACCAGATGCCTTGCTCTTCTTCGAGAACCACAAATGGGAACTGGAATCTCGTGATTATGAGGGGCTTCTCGATTGGCTCCATGCGTACAAAACTATCGAGCCTTAAGCCAATTGCCAGCTAACAAGGCGATGAACCGGAGCACGCTCGCCTTTCGGTTTTTCAACGTCATTCGCTTCGGCGCGGCGTTTGCCTTTGCCGTTCAGAATTCCATTGCCCCCGCTATACTGAACTGTTGAATCACCCGGTAGGTCTCATCGTATCGTGACGCAAACCAAGAAGCAGCATTACGTCCCACAGTTTCTTCTGCGCATGTTCGCCTGTGGCCGAAAGCACAACCATATCTGGGTCTTCGACAAGAGAACGTGCGAAGTACGCCGTCAATCCCTTCGCGAAGTGGCGCATGAGAATCTGTTTTACGAACACCCCGCGCTTGCCAAGACCTCTATACGACTCGAAGAGCGATTGGCGGCGTTGGAGGGGCAGATTGCTCCGCAATTGAAGCGCATAGTCACAGACTGCTCCCTACGTTCTGTGGACGCAGTGGCGAGAGAGTCTTTGCTGGACTTCTTCTTAGTGCAACTGTTTCGCACCCAAAGTGCCCGCGAGTACGCCATGATCGGCCACCGCCAGCTAACAGGTAGCGATTTGGCATCCGGGCTAGCTAAAATGGCGTCGCTGCAGTGTATGGTTAGGAATTTCGAACAATTCCGAGAATGCTGCTCATCACACATTCTGACAATTCGCGAGGCGTCGGGACGCGAGCGCTTTATTCTCAGCGATCACCCCGTAGGAATACAAGCAACTCAAGGAGCAACCATCGAATGTCTTACAGACCTCTTGCGAGACGCAACGGTTCTGCTGCCAATCTCGCCGTCATTGATGCTGCTAATCTTTCCTCCAAGTCGGATTTCCGGGTTTCAAATGGCTGGCGATTGGTTTCGCTCCGACCTTTACGTTCTCGATGAGGCACAGCCTGCAATGCCGGGAGACGTCGCAAGCGCCGTGGCTCATCAGGTATTTACAGCTACTCGGTTCTTATTCTCGAATACTGATGACTTTTCGGATGTGCGTAGATTGCTTAAGCAAAACCCACTCGCGAGGACGCGGCCTCTAATCGAGGCCGATTCGATCAAGTGGCCTGAGAGTGGTTGAAGTAGCAAGGAAAACGGCGGGAGAGCAGACAGGTACGTCCTATCGCGCATCGTGGAAGAGACCAGGACCGGTACGTTTCCCGCTCCCTTTTCCTCCTCCCAGACTGGCTCGCAGGTTATACTGAATGTGAGGCGGGGGAACGCCAGCGCACTCAGACCGCCACTTTGGAGGGCGAAGAGATGCCGAACGCAAGAGCGAGGACTCACTGGTTTGTACTGGTCTGCACAGTTGGTCTTATTCTCGGCGTCATGACCACCCTCTGCGCGACCGTGTATTACGTGGGCTTCTATGGCCGGAACGCCTACACTCGCTGGCTAGAACTCAGCGACGCCGCCATGGCTAGCGTCCAGAATGGCGCCTTAGACGAAGCAGAACAGTATGCGAACGAACTCTTACTCGGGGCTGAAAGCCATCGTGCTGACTGGAACTACGGCAACGCTGTTCACAAAGGCCATCTCGTCCTCGGGCGGGTTGCCCTTCGAAGAGACGACATTGAAGCCGCTAAAGCACATCTTCTGGCGGCCGGAAAGACGCCGGGCTCGCCGCAGCTCAATTCCTTCGGCCCAAATATGACTTTGGCGAAGGAACTCATCGAGCAAGGTGAGACGCAAGCGCCAATCGAGTACTTCAATCTCTGCGCAGCGTTCTGGCAAATGGACGGGGGCCAACTTCAACGATGGGAAAAGCTCGCAGAGCAGGGGCTGGTTCCTGACTTCGGTGCCAATCTCCGATACTAAAAGCGCCTCACAGAACGGGAAGAAACCGGGACAGGTACGTTGCCCGCAAGCGAGCTGCCGATCCCGATGGAATCGGGACAGGTGGAATCGGGATGTCGCCCTGGTGGACGTCGCATACACCTGGCGTTCGAACGCGGTATGACGTCGGGCGTCCACCGGGCTGACATCCCGATCGAATCGGGAGCTCGCTCCCTGCTCCCATCTGTGTTCATCTGTGGCGAGGGAGAGCAGCGATCAGCCTTCAGCTATCAGCGGTCAGCCCGCGTCTCGCCTCTTCCCCGCGACCAACGGTCGCGGCTTTATATGTCGCCCACCAATCCTTCCCCCCATTTCGACGTTTCGACGTTTCGACGTTTCCTCCCGTTCCACCCGGACCTTCCTCTCCCGATCCCGATGGAATCGGGACTCGTGCAATCGGGACCCTCGTCAGGTCCGGCTTCCCATTTATATCCATGTTCATCCGTGTCCATCTGTGGTTCCTCACGGGCCGCGGTGGTTGCGGTGAACCTAGCATTGGCCGGCATGAGCCCGCTCAACCCGTGCATCGTCATCGTGGGGCCGACGGCTGGGGGCAAGACCGAGCTGGCGATCGAGCTGGCCACGCGCTTGCCCGGCACGGGCGAATGTATCTGTGCCGACTCGATGCAGATCTATCGCGGGATGGACATCGGCACCGCCAAGCCGACTGCGGCCCAACGAAGCGCGGTCCCCCATCATTTGCTCGATCTGGTCGATCCGTCTGAGGACGGCTTTTCGGTCGATCGTTGGCTGGCGCTGGCTCAGGACGCGATCAGCCAAATCCGCGAGCGAGGTCGCTGGCCGATCGTGGTGGGCGGCACGAACCTTTATATTCAGGCGCTGCTGCACGGCCTCTTCGATGGGCCCGAACCGGCGCCGGAGTTACGAAACGCCATTGCGGCCCTGGATGACGAGGCGTTGCGGCAGCGACTTCAAGCGATCGACCCCCCCGCCGCCGCCCGAATCCACGCCAATGATCGCCGACGAGCCATCCGCGCGATTGAGGTGTTTGAGCAGACGGGGAAGCGTATCAGCGATCTCCAAAGCCAGTGGTCGTCGATGGCGACGGTCCCTGCGGACCTTCAGCTGATCGGTTTGGAATACAGCGTGCAGACGATCAACGCCCGCATCAACGCCCGGGTCAAGGCGATGTTCGAGGCTGGGCTGGTGGAGGAGGTTCGCCGGGTGCAGGGGAGCGGCGGGCTGGGGCGCCAGGCGTCCGAGGCCTTGGGCTATCGCCAGGTCCTGGAGCATCTGGCTGGGCGATTGAGCCTCGACGAGGCAGCGGAGCAAATCAAGATCGCGACCCGCCGGCTCGCCAAGCAGCAGCGGACGTGGCTGAGGCGGTTTCGCCGGCATGGGGGTTCGGCCTGGGTCGAGGCGGATGATTTATCGCCGCAAGAGCTTGTGAACGAGGCACTTGCAGCCCTTGGCCACCGGCAGCCGTCACCACCCGGCCCAGGACCCTCGCAAGGCGGGTCAGCCTGATTTTCCTTGACAGAGGCGAATCCCGCCCCCTACCGTCCCGCGGCCACCCCCGGGTCGATATTCATCAGCAGCGTCGTTCTGACCGATACGCAAGTCGCTTATGGCCAAATCGTCCAAGTCAACCAAGAAGCCCCGAGGCAAAGGTAGCCGCAGCCCCACGGTCGACGTCACGGGCAAGCATCTGGTGATCGTCGAGTCGCCGGCCAAGGCGAAGACGATCAACCGGTACCTTGGTCCGGACTACGTGGTGCAGGCCTCGATCGGTCATGTGCGCGACCTCCCCGCGAAGGCGGAGAAGGGCTCCAAGCAGCCGGTGCCCGGCGTGGACCTGGACGACAACTTCAAGCCGACCTACGTCGTCTTGCCGGAGAAGAAGAAAACGGTCGCCGCGCTGAAGCGGGCGGCCAAGCAAGCCATCGACGTCTGGTTCGCGACGGACCTCGATCGCGAGGGCGAGGCGATCGCGTGGCATCTGACCCAGGAGTTGGGGATCGACCCCGCCAAAGCCAAGCGGGTGATCTTCAACGCCATCACCAAGAGCCAGATTCAGTACGCCTTTGCGCACCCGCACACGATCGACATGTACAAGGTCAACGCCCAGCAGGCGCGGCGGATCCTCGACCGGATCGTCGGCTACCAAGTGTCGCCGCTGTTATGGAAAAAGGTGGCCCGAGGCCTGAGCGCCGGACGGGTCCAGTCGGTAGCGACCCGCTTGATCGTCGATCGAGAGCGAGACATTCGTGGATTCGTGCCGGATGAGAATTGGCGGATCACGGCTCGGTTGAGTCTTGATCCCAACAGCGCGGCAGCGCTGGTAGACAAATGGCGCCAGTTCCAGGGTGAAGTGGACAACAAGGGAAAAGGTCCGACGATCAAATCGCAGAACGCCTGGCTCACCGAACATCAATCGATCAAGGCTGAGCTTGTTGAGCTGAACGGGAAGAAGTTCTCGCTTGGCTGTCGTGCCGACGAACCTCGCGATCTGTCCAGTGAAGTAAAGCGCGTGGCGGCAGCGACGGGGATGGTGGACCTCGCCATTGCGGTTGAAGAAACCGCAGACGGCAAAGGCCCGGCGCATTTTCGACGAACCGTCACCGGCGAGGTCGGACCCGACGTGCGATACCGGGTCAAGTCGATCCAGACAAAGCGCACGACGAGCAAGCCGCCCGCGCCGTTTATCACGGCCAGCCTCCAAGCGACGGCGGCGACCGCGTTCGGCTATGCCGCTGAGCGAACGATGCGAACCGCCCAAGCGTTGTACGAGGGCGTGAACGTCCCGGGCGAGGGACAGGTTGGACTCATCACGTACATGCGAACCGACTCCACTCATCTGAGCCAGGAGGCCGCGGCGGCAGTTCGAGACTACATCTCAGACGAGTTCGGCCGCAGATATCTACCCGAACACGCGACGGTCCATAACCGGTCCACGAAGGCCAAGGCACAAGAGGCGCACGAGGCGATCCGTCCGACGGACGTGCGGCGTCATCCCAAGGACTTAGCCCACGCGTTACGGGACGACCAACTCAAGCTGTACCGCCTCATCTGGACACGCTTCGTCGCCTGCCAGATGGTCCCCGCCGAATGGGATTCGACCACCGTTCATCTGGCGCGGAGCGACAAGTCGACGGGGGCGGTGTTCAAGACCGGCGGCCGCGTGTTGGCCTTCGACGGTTTCTATCGCGTGGCCGGGGTGCCGACCGCGTCGGACGAACAGATACTGCCCAAGCTCGAAGAGCAAGACGAGCTCGCCCCGTTTGCAATCGATCCGGAGCAACTGTTCACGTCCCCCCCACCCCGGTTTACCGAGGCATCACTCATCAAGTCCTTGGAGGCCGAAGGCATCGGCCGACCGTCGACGTACGCCTCCATCATCCGCGTCATTCAGGATCGCAAGTACGTTGAACAGATCGACCGGCGGTTCCACGCCACGGACCTCGGCGAGGTGGTGACGGACAAGCTCATCGAAGGCTTCCCCCGGCTCATGGAGATCAGCTACACCCGCCAACTCGAAGAAAAGCTCGACAAGATCGAGGAGCAGCACACCGACTGGATCACGATGCTGGGTGAGTTCTACGAACGTTTCTCCGCGTCCTTGGAAAAAGCCCACGAGACGATGACGCACGCCAAGGCCGAGAAGCAGCCGGCGATCTACGAGTGCCCCAAGTGCTCCAGCAGCACGTGCTATCGGTTCGGCAAGAACGGCCGGTTCCTCTCCTGTATGTCGTATCCGGACTGCGACTACGCGGCCCCGATCGATCGTGAAGGTCGCCCCATGCTCCCGGAGCGTGTGAACGTGGCTTGCCCCGAGGATGGATCGCCGATGGTGCTTCGCACCGGTCGCTTCGGCAAGTTTCTCGCGTCGGTCAATTACCCCGACGTCAAGTGCGTGGTCAATCTCGATAAGGCCCAGCAGATCAAGTATCCCGCGCCGCCGCCGGTCCTGACCGAACTTCAATGTCCCAAGTGCGAGTCGCCGTTGAATCTTCGGCGCGGCAAGCGCGGACCTTGGCTCGGCTGCTCGAAGTTTCCCAAGTGCCGAGGTCGGATGGCGTGGACCAAACTCGAGGAGGCGACGCGAAACGAGCTCACGGCCGACCTCGAAGCGCACGAGAAAGCGAACCCCCAAGGTGTGATCCGCACGCTGGACGGGCAGATCATTCCCGAGGGCACGCCGATCAGTGAACTGATCGTTCCCGGCGGCGTGGCGGAGTTGCAAATCCACCCGTCGGCTGAGTTGCCGCACGCCAAAACCGCCTGACTGAAATGCGCTCTGGGCTACGTACGGTACACTCCGCGCTCACGGAGGGTTGCCGTTCTCTGCCACGACTACAGGCCGCGGATCGCCGGCGTCAATTGCTCGACGTGGCCGCCGATCTCTTTGCCCGCCGCGGCTTTGGCGGTACCACGACGGCTGAATTGGCCAAGGGCGCCGGCGTCACGGAACCGATCCTCTACCGTCACTTCACAAACAAGTTGGATTTGTTCATCACGCTCATCGACCAAGTCGGCGCGCACGTCATTCATCAATGGGAAGAGGCGCTGGAGGGCGTCGTCGATCCGAAGGATCGTCTGAAAATACTCGTGGCTGCGAAACCGACGACACTTCAACTAGGTGCCGCCCCCTATCGCATTATCGTGCAGGCCATCACGGAATCGGGGCGCGATCCGGCGATCGTCTCGGCCGTGCGCCGTCACGTGTCGAACTTGCACGGGTTTCTCATGGCTGAGCTACAGAATCTGCAGAAACATAATGTCGTTCGCAACGATGAACCAGCCACGGCGCTGGCATGGCTGCTCATCGAGGTTGCGATCGGCCGCGGCATGCTCGAAACCAGTAGGATCGCGGCCCCAACCGAGACCGGCTTGACAAAAGACCGGCATCGGCTACTCGAATACTTGCTGCGTTCGCACTGACTTCGCCATGCCGCTAGGGATCCGAGCGCACCGGCAACATGCATGACAAGGCGCCCGCTCGTTCACTGAGTCGCCGACTCGCCCCCGACGCTCTTTCGCTTGCCGCGCGGATAGAACACAATCAACACGAGCAGACACGCAAGGCTGATCCACATTGGAACGCTGAACAGCTCGGTGTAGTTCATTCTCGTGATCACCTCACCGGCTTCGTTGAGGATCGGTTGGCCGGCCTCGTTGAGCACGTCGTGGGTGGCCCAGTTGCCGACGATACTGGTGGCAAACCAGCTTCCGACGATGATGCCGATCCCGACGATCACGAGATTGAACAAGTTCTGCGCCGAAGCCCGAACATCCGCCCGCGTCTGTTCGTCGACGACCATGAACGCGACGAAGATGAAGCAGCCGAAGCAGAATCCGTGCAATGTGACGCCGAGCAGCACGGCCGGCATGGATTGGGCGGCGTAGGCAAACAGCGCCATTCGCGCCGCGTAAGCACAGATCCCCAGCGCAAGCAACGCCTTGCGCGAGACCTGTTTCGCAACCAGTGGCATCAGGGCAAGGACAGCGATCTCTGACATCTGCCCGATCGTCATCAGCCCGCCGCCGCCAACGCCAAGGATGTTGTTGATCCAAACCGCTGTAGATTGAGCCGCGGCGCTCTGACGCTGCAGCTCACTGAGAAACTCGCTGGTATGAACAAAATAGAACTGATGGATGACGCTGATCGGGATCGCCAGCACAAAGAGCATGAGCAGCGGTTGGCGGCGGACCTCCTTGATCGCCTCCAACGTCGCGTTTGCTTCACGGGCATTCTTCGTAGGCGGCGTGTGTGGCAACGTGAGGCAATAGATGCCCATGATCAACCCAAGGATTGCGCTGAGGCGGAACGCATCGGCCCGACCGAGGTCCTGCGCGGCTTTGATGAACGCGTCAGGACCTTCCGGCGTGTATTTCACAAGCAGCCAATGGCCCATGGCGATACCGGCGACGATCCAGCCGATCGTACCCCACAAACGGATAGGCCCGAACTGCTTGTCTCGATCGGTCAGATGGTGAAAGCAAAGCGAGTTCGTCAGCGCCAGTGTCGGGGCATAGACAAGTCCGTACAACAATGACAGGCCGAGGAAGACCCCGAAGCTCTGGGCCGACGCAAGCACCCACACGAGCACCGCGCCCAGAATATGGCTCACCGCGAGGAACTTTCCCGTGTCGAAGTATCGATCGGCGACCTGACCGGCGATGAACGGCCCGAAGATTGCGCCGACGGCGCCGGCGGCCAGGATCATCCCGACTTGGTCAAGCGAGAAGCCACGATGTCCGAGCAGGTACGGATAGAGCAGTGGCAGCCACGCGCCCCAGATCGCATACTGCAAGAACATCATCACGGACAGGCGACGGCCGATGACACGCCGGCGGGGCTGGTTGTTCACGATCCGACGCCTCCTCAGCAACGTGGTGGTGGCGGGGATCATACTGCACAACGCCGAGCCGCGCAAGTACCGCCTCGGCGATGGTCTCAGTTGGCACGTGACGCCCAGCGGAAGCGGGCGTACTTGCTCGGACGGTTACCTCGCGAATCCGATAAGGGCCGCCGCAACCACTGTTCTCTTGGAGCGTAGCAACACGAACTAGCCGGCTTGTTTTCGGGGCGGCGCTTGCTCGGACGGCGCAGCGTCCTGGCTCTCGTCGATTCGTACAAACAAGCTGGGATCAATTGGGCGATCGAACTTTACGCTGACTTCATGGAGGAGCCCTTCGATATGTCGGCAGTTGACGATTTCGCCCGCGATCTCCACGATCCCCTTGGGTTGTGGTCCAAGCCGCAGCGTGCATCGTGATCCCGTGTGGAGGAAACCGCCATGGAGGAAGGCAACTCCACCAGCCGAGATGTTTCGAGGCGACACCGACAAGAAAGTGGTCCCGCCGCGCGGTTGCTCAACCGCGATCGAGATATTTCCGGGACGGTAGGTGAATCTGCGGTCTCGTCGTCGGCTATCGTCCGGACCCACATCTTCGCTGGCGACCGCTTGCACGCGATCGAGTTCGTCCAGCAGGCGACAGCGTTCGTCCTTGCTGATTCGAACCGTGTTTCGATATTCATCCTTCTTCATGATCCAGCCTCGATCATCGAGCTTCTTGACCACCTTATCAACCGGAAGCGACGCACTGCGCATCGCAACGACGCCCGGCTTGGCTGTTCAAACACGCTTACCGTCGGAACCTTTCGCTCGGGCCGGGCGCACGGACGAGGTGCAGCTCAATCGCCCGCAGATCGATACCAACCGACGCAGCTGTACTTGGCTTTCCTCCAGAGAATCGCAAGTGTCCATGGTTTTCAGCACATCACGAGCGGCCGCAGTCGCTGCGCCGAAACCGTAGCCCGTGGCGGATCCTTGCACGGCCAGACACACTTGACGAACAACCATCTGATCCTCGGCGTCGATCGCCTTTTGTAGTTTCATCATCAAGCGCCTTGCCTGTTCGATGAAATCAACGACCAGTTCCGCCATCCCCGGATCCTCTTCCACCGTGCTGTAGATTGGATCCTCGATCGATGCGTGTTCGAGCCACTCCGCCATGACGGTAATCAGCGCATCGGGGCTATAGGGCTTCCCGATGATTTCGTTGGCCCCGGCGGACCTAGCCTGAAGCAGGCGTTGAAGATCGGTCTCGGCGGTCAAGACCACGATCGGACAGTTGACCCCGTATGACCGCATCTGCTTGATCATCCGGGCGGGATCTTCTTCCTTGAGATTCAGATCGCACAACACGAGGCTAAATTCATGTTTCCGCACCGCGTCAAGCGCCGCGCCCGGCGTTGCGGCTGGAGTTATTTCCACGCCCGTGCCCTTGAGATGATGAACCAGCAAACGCCGGTCCGTAGTTGATCCATCGACAACGAGGATCGAGCCACGAAGCGTTGGCAATTCGCGCCCTGAGATTAGTCCGTCAGCCTCTTCGATCTGCTCAGGAGTCAGAATGTCGTGCGGATCCACCTCGTTCAGGAAACGAATCCCCAACTCGTGATGGTGGCCGCCGATATGCCGACAGTGTATCACCTCACCGGAGAGGGCCATCGGGGATCCATCGGCGCGACGGAGCAGAAATCTGCATTCAGTGCCTGGGTGTAAGTAGCCGCCATGAATGAACGAAAGTCCGCTGGCTGAGATGTTGCGTGCGCATACCAGGAACCGCCCGCTTCCGCCGCCGGGATGCTGGACGATCATGGCGATTTCTTCCGCCCGATATTCACATCGCTTGTGCCGGCGGCGCTCGGCGCTCTTGCCGGCCGCAGACCCTTGGTCCAGGCGGCAGAGCAGCCTGTTCTGCTCGGCGCTGTTCAGGTGCAAATGATTGGTAAACTCAGCGCCCACCGATACCCCTCTTGCTGTACCCCCACTGCCTAAGGGGTATCGGTTGATCTTTCCGGCACGATAATTCTTGGCCGCCGGATCATCCTCGTACGCCTCTTCCGAGCCGGTGCAAACCGATTTGACGTATGAGCGCGGGGCGAAAAAGTGGTCTGCGGCCTCGGCTGCCGATAATCATAACGATCAGCTTCTTGCCCCGTCATGTGGTCCTGGGGAGGCCCCCACCTTAGAATCCGCCTGCGATGACCTCACGACGCCCCACCAAAACGATCAACGTCGGCAACGAACGGACCGGGATTGTCACGATCGGCGGCAACGCCCCGGTTTCCGTCCAAACCATGACGGCCGGCTACACCTACGACATCGACGCCTGTGTAGCGGAAATCAATCGGCTCGCCGCCGCGGGATCGGACATCGTCCGCGTCGCCGTCCCGCAACGCAAGGACACCGCCGCCCTGGAGGAGATTCTTCGCCAGACGGTCGTCCCCATTGTCGCCGACGTCCACTTCCACTATCAAAGGGCGCTGGAGGCAGTCGAAGCCGGCGTGCACAAGATCCGGCTCAATCCCGGCAATATCTCCGACCGCGATCAAGTCAACAGTGTCATCGATGCGTGCAAAGACGCCGGCATCCCCATCCGCATCGGCGTCAACGAAGGCTCCGTCGTTGAGCGCAAGGACAAACAGACTCGGATGAAGGAGCTCGGGAAGTTCTTCTGCGACCATCGCCACGGGCATCTGATCGCGCTGATGATCGCCAAACTTGAAGAATACTTGGACATCTTTGCCGAGCGCGATTTTCACGATCTTTGCCTTAGCGCCAAGTCGATGGACGCCGGTGTAGTGATCGACGTGTACACGGAAGTTTCCAAGCGGTTCGACTATCCGTTGCACCTGGGCGTCACACATGCCGGGCCGAAAGAAACCGGCGCCATCCGTAGCGTGGTGGCGTTGGGGACGCTGCTGTCCAACGGCATCGGCGATACGGTGCGCATCAGCTACGCGTCCGATCACGTTCACGAAGTCGAAGATGCCCTGGAGATGCTGTATTGCCTCGGCCTGCGGCAACGCCTCGGCGCCGAGCTCATCGCCTGTCCCACCTGCGGTCGGATTCAAGTCGATCTGTTCACGCTCGTGCAGCAGGTGCGAAAGAAGCTGGCCGATGAGATCACCCTGCCCATCAAAGTGGCGGTGATGGGATGCGTGGTCAACGGCCCGGGGGAAGCGGAAGGCGCCGACATCGCCGTCTTCGCCGGCAACCGCCGAGGCATCATCTACGTTCAGGGCGAGCGCGTCGCCAATGTTCCCGAAAATGAGATTCTCGACCGGCTGCTGGCGGAATGTCGCGACTTCCAGGACCGTGTGCGGCGAGGGGACGCGAAGCTTGGAGACAAGAACGTCCGGATCGTACCCCCCGATCCCATCGGCGAGCTGGGCAGCGGCATCCAAAAGATCGCCGCCGGACAGGTCGAGAAGCTCACCGTCGGCCAAACATAATTCAGATCGCCGCATCGTTCGTTCCACAACGACGCGCCCGTCAACCCAACGGCGCATCGTGGTGCTCGGCTGGGTCGCTACACTTCGTGCATGGGTAATCGATTGTCCTTGATGGCGCGAGTGCTCGGCAGTTCGCTGCTGTGCGGAAGTTTCGTTCTCAACGGCGGGTGCTCGGCGGACGAGCCGTTCAATCCGTCGTTTGCGCTTGTCTACGCCGACGCCAAGGCTGTTCTGCGCGAAATGAAATTGAACCCCAAGCCGCTGCAGCGCCCCTTGATTGTCGTCGGCGGCGTCCACGACCCGGGGTTCATCGCCCCCGGCGTCGTTCGCAAACTCCAAGCCGTAACATCGTCCGACGATCGCATCATCAGCGTGTCGTTCTTTGGCCCAGGGCTGGGCACGTTCGAGGCATGTGGCAAACATCTCGTCGACGCGGTCGAGCAAGCATTCCCCAGCGATGACGCCAACATGACAGTCGAAGTGGACGTCGTCGGATTCTCGATGGGCGGGCTGGTGGCGCGGCTCGCCGCCGGCCCGAACTCGCCCGGCAAACGTCTCAACATCAGGCGGCTGTTCACGATCAGCTCGCCGCATCGAGGGGCCAGGCTCGCCGGCCTCCCCACCGCTGATCAGCGCACGATCGACATGCGGCCGGGCTCGGCCTTCCTCGCTGATCTGGATTCCCACCTCTGGGGGGCGGATTATGAACTGCTGGCCTACACACGGCTGGGCGACATGATCGTCGGCCCGGAGAATGCCTCTCCCCCCGGCATGTCGCCGTGGTGGGTCGCCAATGCCCCTTTCTCGCTGGCGCATATCTCCGCCAGCACCGACCCGAGGATCCTGGCCGACATCGCCCGCCGGTTGCGCAACGAGCCGCCGTTCACCACCACCCCCGCCTCGCCCCTGCCGGACAAGGCGCGCACCGCCGACGAGAACCCGTGAGGCATCCTCATGGAGCGATGGCCCGGGCAACCAGCGCGCGCGAGGAGGGAAGAAACCACAGATGAACACAGATGTGCACAGATGTGGGAATGAACTATAAAGCCGCGACCAGTG
>JACZXL010000288.1 GCA_022571635.1 Planctomycetota bacterium | reverse complement strand
GGCCGGCCGATCGCTTCGCCGCGGTGGCCGATGCGCTGGCGGATCGACATCAGCTCACCGTCCTGGTGAGTGGAGCGCCGGGCGAAACCAACGTGGTGCGCGCGGTCGTCGAAGCCGCGACCGTCCCGGTTGTGGACCTCGTGCAGCGCGGCGTCACCTTGGGCAGCCTCAAGGCCGTGCTTCAACGGGCGCGTTTACTGATCACCAACGACACCGGCCCGCGGCACATCGCCGCCGCCCTCGGCACGCCGGTCGTGGGATTGTTCGGACCCACCGATCATCGCTGGACGGATATCGATTGCCCCCACGAACGGATCGTCGTCGCCGAGCCGTTCCTGCCCGAAGCGCTCGTTGCCGACGAGCATCCCCAGCGCTGCCGTATTGAAAAGATCACCGTCGGCGATGTTGTTTCAGCGTGCGAAGAACTGCTTGCCGCGTCGTCGGCGCCAGTGGACGCATCGCCGCCAGCAGCAGGGGCATCCATACCGTCCGCGGCACCGGAATGCGGTTGAAGTCCGGCTGCACCACCAGCCGCTCCAACATCCTGGCGATCTCCGGGACCGGCCGACGAATCCGACGTACGCCAACGGTGTCGACGACGCAGATCTGAGCGGGCTCCGAGGCGTCCTTCACGATCAGATTGGTCAGGGTGAGGTCGCGATGAAAGAGTCCGGCGACGGCAAGCTTCGCCACGATCCGACCAACGGCCGTGGCGGCCCGGCGTCGCTCAACTTCGCTGAGATTTCCCTCGCGCAGCGCCTCCAGAGCCGATGGTCCCGGTACATAATCAAGTTCAAGCTGGATGAATGATCGCCGGTCCCGCCGGACGAACCGCCAGGAACCGCAGACGGTAGCGGGGTCCACTGCGGCTCGAGCCAGCCGCTTCGCGCCACGGATTTGCCGCTGAGGCTGGGCGATCCCCAGAACGATCTTGAACAGCAACTCAATCGTTACCGGCCAGGCCTTGAGTGTGCGAGGTCCCTCCCCCGGACGGTGGATGAGCCAAACACTGTTGAGGCCGGCGCTCTTGAGGCACTTGACGGCGTGGGCCGGAGGCTTCGGCACGAGCCAAGGATACCAACAACGTTCGCCCCTGCACCACGCAACGATCCGGGCCGAGCGCGGACCGGGACGTTGACGCTTCGACGGCCGGCTCTACGATGGCCACCCCCCAAACACCTCGAGCACAACCGTGGCCGCGCTGACCTCGTCGATCGACAACTCCCCCAAGACGGCGCCGCCGTTCCGAATCGGCGACGACATCGAGTTCCGCGGATGGCGAGGCCGGCTGGAACCGGGCGTCAACCCCTTCGGCGCCTCAGGCGCGGAGCGGGTGATGGTGACAGACGATTCGGGTATCCAGTACTGGCACGACCCCGTCTCGGACATCGTGTTCACCTCGCCTCGTTTCAGTCAAGCGAGCCTCGATCTGGCCTACCAGAAGCCGGACGCCCATATTGACACGCGGCAGTTCATCGATTTCGACCGCAACGCCTGGAAGCGAGCTGCGGACCGCAGCTTCGTCGTCTCGAAACTGAAGGTGGATCTGATCTCGCGCTGGCTCGCCCCGGGCGCGACGGTGCTCGACGTCGGCTGCCACCTCGGTCTGTTCGTGATGCTGGCGCAGGAGGCAGGGTTTGCTTGCACCGGGATCGATGTCTCCGCGGACGCGATCAAGATCGGCGCCGAGCAACTGGGGATCCCCAGCCTCTCGGCGTGCACCTTGGATCACGCGGGCTTTGAGCCGGAATCCTTCGACGGGCTCGTGATCTGGGACGTGCTGGAGCACCTCTACGACCTGACCAATGTAATGCAACAATGCGCGACGGTGCTCAAACCCGACGGCTACTTCTTCGCGCAAGTTCCGAACCACCGAGGCGTCACCGCTCGCCTCAAGACACTGGCGTGCAAGCTTCGCATTCGACGGGGCCGATTCCACCACTTCGGTTTCCCGTGGCACTTGTATCATTTCAGTCCGCGATCGCTTGATGTGCTCGTGCGGCGGGCCGGATTGGAAACGGTGCGGATCAGGAGCTACTCACACCGAAGCAAGAGCGGCGCCGCGCGGCGGGGCATACCGGCGTGGATCAACCAACGGATCGAATCGCTCGCGCTGTCGGACTATCTGTATATCGTTGCCCACAAGGCCGGCGACGTCCAAGCCCGAGCCGCCGCGCAATGACTGATCCGAGTTCGAGCCTTGATCTTTGCGTGGCCATCATCGTGTGCGACGCGCAGCGAACAATCGAGCGAACGATTCGTTCGGTCAACGGCTTGGCGCGCAGGGTGCTCGTCGTCGACTCCGGCTCGACCGACCGTACGCCGACCATTTGCCGGGAACTCGGCGCCGAGGTCATTCATCACGACTGGGAGGGCTACGGCCGGCAAAAGCAGTTCGCACTGGAATTGTGCGACAGCGAATGGGTGCTGTGCCTCGACGCCGATGAATCGCTGGATAACGAGCTTATCGACGCGGTGCGCCGTGCGGTAATCGCCAACGATCAGTCGATCGACGCCTTCGCCGTCAACCGGCGGTTTCGACTCGGAACCGTCGAGCTGCGCCATACCTGGCAGCCGGAATGGAAGGTGCGATTGGCCCGCCGGGACCGTGCGCGTTGGGTCGGCCAATACCATGAGCGATTGGAAGTGAGCGGCCGAGTCGAGCGCCTGGGCGGGGTGCTCATCCACGACGCCGTCGCCGACGTCAAGGAGTTTATCCACAAACAAGCGATGCACGGCGTGCAGGCGGCCCAGGTGTACTACGACCAAGGCACACGAGGCAGCGTCATGCAGTTATTGATTTCGCCGCCGGCCACCGTGTTCAAGCAGCTCGTCCTGCGCAGCGCCTGGCGCGACGGGTGGCTGGGCTGGGTCGCTGCGTTCGGCTCGGGAATCCACACCACCGCCAAGCACATGCGCCTCTTGGAGCTGACGCGCGGATCAAATTCATGAGCCAGTCGCAAGCAATTCCATCTTATTCACATCCACGAACAACCGAGAAACTCCTTGCGCTCATCCGCGACGAGCGATTCGAGGACAAGACGGTCGTCGATCTCGGAGCCGGCGCCGGCTACTTCAGTTGGAAACTCTTCGAGGTGCTCGAACGCCAGGGGCTCGACCCCAGCACAATCATCATGCCCTGTGATCTCTATCCGGAGCTGTTTCAGTTCGACAAGCTCCAATGCAAGCAATGCGACTTCAACGACGAGCTTGGTTTCGAGCCCGCCACGGTTGACCTGGTCGTGTGCATGGAAGTCATTGAGCACATCCCCAATCAGCTCCGACTCTGGCAGGAACTCGCGAGAATCATCAAACCGGGCGGCAAAGCGCTCGTTACCACGCCGAATATCTTGAACATCAACGCGCGATTGAGGTACCTCTTCAGCGGCACGATGCCGTTGTTCGACATACTTCCGATCGCTGAGAATGATGTCGTGCATACATCGGGGCATATCAACCCCGTCTCGCTCTATTACCTGTATTTTTTCGCCAAGCTCGCAGGATTTTCCACGATTCGATTCCACATCGACCGCGTCAAAAAATCGGCGGTCGTCCTGAGTCCGGTGTTCTTCGCAGCGTCGAAGCTTGTAAGCTATGCGATGAACGTGAGGCGACGAAGACAGCCGTGTTGGAATGAAAACGAACCGGCCGTCGCTGCGATGAACCGATGGTCGACATTCGTCGGCCGAACGATCATCATTGAGGCGATCCGCTGACACCGGCGGGTCGAGGCGATCCATGCAAGCGAATGACGATCAATCAGCCGCCAGCAGCCGCACAAAACAGCACCCCAGGCTGCTGCGTCTGGTCGTCATCGTGGTCATCGTGGTCGGCGTGATCTATGGCATCAAGAAGACGCGGTATCAGTTCATCGCGCGGAACTTCGGCGTCGTCGAGGCCGGTGAGATCTATCGCTCCGGACGGCTGACGCCGCGCATGTTCCGCAAGGTCGTCGGTGAGAACAACATTAGGACCGTGTTGGATCTGGGCGCCTATGTGCCCGGTTCACCCGAAGACCTCCGCGAGCAACAGCTTGCCGAAGAGCTCGGCGCTGAGCGTTACCGATTCTACCTCGACGGCGACGGTACCGGCAACCCGAATTATTACGTGCAAGCGCTGCGATTGATGAGCGATCCCGAGGCGCAGCCGATCCTGATTCATTGTGCCGCCGGTGCGCAACGGACAGGCGTTATTGTGCTCCTGTATCGCCACATCATTCAAGGTCAGGACCTCGCCCAGGCGTACCCCGAGAGCTTCCAGTACAAGCACAAGCCGGACGAATGGCGGTTGCTGGCCTACGTCGCCCAATGGAACGACGAGATCGCCGACTCGCTGCGGACGGGCGAGCCGATACCGGGATTCGATCCGGTCGAGTATCCTCTGGCGTCGTCGGCTCGCGATCCCGATTGAGTGGGTCGCGCGCCGAGACTGATCCCGGCCGGGTCTTGCCTCCCTCCCAA
>JACZXL010000287.1 GCA_022571635.1 Planctomycetota bacterium | reverse complement strand
GGTTGGAAGGGACGAATGTTGAAGAAGCCCGGCGGATTTTGGAGGACGCCCGCCGCGAGATTCCCACGATGACCACCGCCACCGATCTCGCCGACGCCGCCAAGAAAGTCTGCGCCGCGGTGACGGTAACGGCGTAAGTTCGGCTCGTTTCGATCAATACGGGGTAAGGAAGGCTCCCAATGAGAACGTTGGTTTTTTGCGCGCTTCTCGTCATCATGTCGCTTGCCGGTTTTGTCTCAAGTCAACAGATGGAAAACGACAAAGCGGTAGTCGCAAGTGTTCTGGACCAACTCCACGATGCGGCTTCCAAAGCCGACGGGGAGCGCTACTTTGACCTCTTCGCGCCGAATGCGATCTTCTTCGGCACCGATGCGACGGAGCGCTGGCCGATCGACGAGTTCCGCACCTACGCCATGAAACGATTCGAGACGGGCATCGGGTGGACGTATCACGTGCGCGAACGGCATGTTTATGTTGACGACGACGCCAACACCGCCTGGTTCGACGAGGTGCTACACAACGACAAATATGGCGAATGTCGCGGCACCGGCGTCCTCGTCAAACTCAACGGCGCGTGGAAGATCGTCCAATACAACCTCACGATCCCGATTCCCAACGAGATTGCGCTGGATGTGGTGGAGATGATCCGCCGGCAAGAGACCCGCAAGTAGCAGCCGGTTATGATCGGACCATGCTGATTCTGTTTGATATCGACGGGACGTTGCTGGTGACCCAGCGGGCGGGGACGCAATCGATGCTGGCGGCGGCACGGGAGCTGTTTGGCGATCAATTCACCTTTGACGGGGTGGCTGTCGGCGGTCGGCTCGATCCGCTGATCTGGGCCGACGTGGCCAGAGCTAACGGCATCGAAGACCCCGCAGCGCACCACGATCGATTTCGAGCGGCCTATTTGCGGCACTTCCAAGAGCGGCTTGCCCACAATCCAACGGTGACCCCACTGCCCGGCGTGACCCAGCTCATTGAGGCGTTGTTGCAAGAGACTGACGCGTGCCTCGGTCTTTTGACCGGTAACTATCCTGAAACCGGCCGGATGAAAATCGAGGCGGCCGGGCTCGATCTTGATTCGTTTGCCGTTGCCGTATGGGGCGTTGATGGAGCGCATCGGCGTGAGCTTCCCCTGGTGGCGATGGCGCAATACGCCACCCAAACGGGCCAAACGATTGAGCCTCACGACGTCGTGATCATCGGCGACACGTTGCACGACATTGATTGCGCCCGGGCCAACGGATGTCGATCCCTTGCCGTCGCCACCGGCGTGTGTACGGCTGATGAATTGGCCGCGCACGAACCGGGTTTGCTCGTGGACGATCTGTCGGATACTTCTTCGATTTTGGCGTGGATATTGAAACCGGTCGAGACGGTTTCCGAGTGATGGGATAAGGGCGAGTGGGCGTAGAGGAGCTTACCAACCGTGGATGAGCAAACCCCCCGTGCTGAGGAGACCGCTCACGAGGTCGCCCCCGGAACTCCTCCAACTGAGCCGCCGTTGCAAGAGACCTCCGTGATCGGCCCGCCCATGGAGCCGGTGCGCGAGCCGGAGCGGATCCACGCCCTCGATGTGCTGCGCGGCTTTGCGATCTTCGGCATCTTCATGGTCAACATCGCGTTCTTCTCGATGCCGTTGGCGAAGCTGATCGATCCCAGTTTGCTTGCTGACGCGACGGCCGGCGACCAGATTGCCTACGCCGTGATGCGATCGCTCTTTGAGTATAAGTTCGTATCGCTCTTCTCGATGCTGTTTGGGATCGGGTTGATCGTGCAGATGCAAAGGGCAGAGAAGCGCGATCGTCCGTTTGTGGGTTTGTATTTGCGCCGCACCTTTATTCTGATGGCTCTTGGCTTGGCGCACGCCTTCTTACTATGGTACGGCGACATTCTGTTCATCTACTCGCTTGTCGCACTTGTTGCCATGTGGTGCAGACGACTTGCGCCACGCGTGATGCTCGCCCTATGTGCCGGCGCGCTGGCATTGTCGGTCCTAGCCTTCGCGGGAGTCACCGTGATTAGTGTTGTCCAGCAGCAAAGGGCAACCGAAGCGACACAGGATCAAACCAGCGAGCCTATCGAGGTAACTGAATCACCCGATGACGACGTAGAGAACGTCGTGGTCGAAGAAACAATGGATCAAGCGCCGCAGGCTGAACCCGCCGATCCTTGGGCGCGATATCAGGCTGTACTGGAAGCGAACGGGTGGCAGCCGGGCGATCCGGCTTGGATCGAGCTTGACGTCATAGCGTACAAGGAAGGTCCGATGATGATCACGCTCGTACACCGCGCGTGGACTTTCTTGATGATGCTCGTGATTGTCACCATCACCGGCTTCACCTTTCGGGTCGTGGGGATGTTCCTGCTGGGCATGGCGTTGATGAAGCTGGACTTCTTCAGCGCCCAACGGCGGCGTTGGCATTGGGCGTTTTGTATCTTGGGGCTCACGATCGGCCTCGCCGGCGAGTTCTTCTTAGTTTGGTCGCACCACCACTCCAACTACCAAGTCGGTTGGTTACAGGGCGGCGCTGAGATCTTTCATAACATCTCCAGCTTCGCCCTTTGCCTTGGCTACGTTGGTGCGATCATATTGATCGTGAGGTCGGGCTTACTCAAGTGGCTGACGTATGCGTTCTCTTGCGTTGGTCGAACCGCCTTGACTAACTACTTGCTGCAAACGATCGTGGCGACCTACATCATGTATTGGTGGGGGCTTGGGTTGTTCAACGACGTGAGCCGCCCGCTACAGTTGGCGATGGTCGTCGGAATCTACGCGGCGCAGCTCGTACTCAGTGTGCTGTACCTGCGTTTGTTCAGAATCGGACCCTTCGAATGGCTGTGGCGATCGCTGACGTATCTCAAGTTGCAGCCGATACTCCGGCAAAAAGGATCAATCCCACCTACGGTCGGCTGAGCATCTCCAGCATCTTGCGCGGGGTTTCACCCTGACCGGTGCGGCAACTGAGGCGCGTCGCTTCACACACTGCCAGGAGCTTAGCGTGGTCCGGCGGGGGCTCGGTGGCCTGGAGATTCTCAAGTACCCGCATCGCATGAAGGGCGATCAATTCCCCGGGCGTCGCACGCTTCTTCTGGCGGTGCGAATCGATGATCTCGCCATCCGGCGAAATCCACTCGAACCCCTGATCGTCAACGCGCAGGCAGCCGGCCTCGGTCAGCACGGTCACGCCGCGAAACCACGACCCTGCACAATCGCTCAGCGCCACACATGCGCAGCAGTTGCCGGAGAATCGCATGTTCAAGGTGAGATGACCGTGCAGGCCGCCGAGTGATTCCGGCGGCGCCGACAACGGTCCCGCGAGCGCCGCATCCATCATTTCTACACCGCCGCAAAGCGCTTCCAGCAGATCAACTGCATCGAACAGGCGGGCAAAGAGCGATCCTTCACTCGGCCCGCTGCGAAACGAGACATTCACACATTGGCGATTTCCGAGTTGCTCGAATACTTCCTGGGCAGCGCGGTAGCCGGGGCTGTGGCGCATCAGCGGAACAAAGCGAGCGGTGTCTGCTTCAGCGGGATCGGACTGCAATTGCCCGATCGACCCCGGCCTCGGTTCAATGCTGATGGTGGGTGTTGCCTGTTGGCGGATCAGGCGTCGTTCATCGGCCTCGAGCGACTCCGAAGCGGCGAGCCATAACAACTGGACGTCGTCGCGAAGAATCGCATCACGAAGGTTCGCGACGGTTTCCACGTCCAACGCCTGGCCGAGCGCGGCGGCGTCGGCCGACTTTGCCGACCCGATGCCGACGAGATCGAACCCACTTCGGCGCACCATGTCTCGCACCAGCGACTCCTGGTTTGATTGCGCCCAAACGATCATCCGAACAGCGTCGGCCATCGCCGCGTAGTGTAGGGAGGGGGGAAGCTATGAGCTATGAGCCATGAGCCATGAGGCATGAGTTATGAGTTATGAGTTATGAGCGATCAGGAGCCAGCTCCTCCGTCATGGCGCATCCCGCATGGCTCATCCCTAATCCCTTCTGCCTATAATCCTCCCGTGGACAGACGATCGCTGTTAGAGACTTGTCTTTGATGGAGGAAAGTCCGAACACCGCAGGACACGGTGGTGGGTAACGCCCACCGGCCTCGTCGCGAGGCTAGGGACAGTGCCACAGAAAATATACCGCCACCCCCGGAAGTTCAGGATCGTGGCTTGCTGCGATTCAAAGTTCCGGGGGGGTAAGGGTGAAAAGGTGCGGTAAGAGCGCACCGCTCGGCTGGTGACAGTCGGGGCAGGGTAAACCCCACCGGGTGCAAGCGCAAGCAGCCCTCCGCCGGAACGAAAGCTTCCGGGAACCATGGTCCGTGGCATGAGGGCGGGTAGCGTGCTCGAGGTCGTCGGCAACGGCGATCCCAGATGAATGGTCGTCATCCCGACTTGGGTCGGGATACAGAATTCGGCTTATGTCCACACGCGACCACGGGTGGGTCCCAACGGGCCCGCCCGTGACCTTTTGACGACGTACGA
>JACZXL010000286.1 GCA_022571635.1 Planctomycetota bacterium | reverse complement strand
TGTGCCAACCAGAGCGCCTCGGGTCAGGTTTCTCAGCGCATCAGCGTCATGCCACGACGAAATCGTGACCGGAATCGCGGCTGTGATCGAGGCCAAGGCTGCGCTGCGGACTTTGGCGATCATACCGTCTCGAATATCGCCGGACTTAATCTTCGCCTCGATATCGCGGGGGCAAAGCGTGGCGATCGTTGTTCCGTGTTGATCGAGCACGCCGGGCGTGTCGGTGAGGAACACCAAGCCGGACGCGTTCAGCAAACGGCTGAGGCCCGCCGCCGCCGCATCAGCGTTGACATTGAGCGGTTCACCTTCTTCGTCGAATCCGATCGACGCGAGTACGGGCAGGAACCCCCCGTTCAGGAGCGTCGTTATCAATCGCGGATTACCGCTGGTGATCTGTCCAACTCGTCCCGCGTCGAACGGGAGGCCGGTCACTCGGCTGATCTTCGCGACAAGGCCGTCTCCAAGACATAACCCAACGGCCTCGGCGCCATGGCGCTGGAGGCGACCGACGAGTCGTTTGTTCACGCGACCGGCGAGGACGCCGACAATCTCCTCGATCTGGTCGGTGCGTGTGATCCGGATGCCATCGTGGCGCACAGAGACCAGCCCAAGGCGCTTCAGATGCTGGTCCACCGCCGCACCGCCACCATGTACGAGGACGACGCCATGCGGGACTGTTCGATGCAGATGCACGATCGCCCCGTACAGATCGTCCAGTTCCTTACGTGCCTCAACCGCAGCGCCGCCGAGCTTGATGACCAGCGGCCCGCGCTTCGGCGTACTTGAACTTGTCTTCATCGAATCAGACATGGCTCGTCCTGTCCAAGCCCGACCGTTTCGGGAATACCGAACCGTGTGTTCATGCACTGTACAGCTTGGCCGGCCGCTCCCTTGATGAGATTGTCCAGCGCACTCACCACGATCAAATGAGCATTGGAGTCGTCAACTTGCAATGCGATGTCGCAGTAGTTTGTATAGCGTACCGCTGAGATGGCCGGCCATGTGCGCTCGTCCAGAATACGAACGAACGGTTCATGGCCGTACTTTTCGTCGAGAAGCGCTCGCACGCGGTCCTCCGTCCAGCCTTGCGCAAGTTGCATGTGCATCGTGGAAAGGATGCCACGGTCAAAGGCGCCCAGGTGCGGCGTAAAGATGACGCGTGTACCGCAGTGCTGATTGATCTCGGGCCCGTGCCGATGCGTGAACACACTGTATGGCTCCAGGCTTACTTCGCAGAAGTGTGACCGCGCCGACGGCGATTTACCCGCGCCGCTGACGCCGCTGATCGAATCGGCAACGACAGGAGCTTGGGTGTCGATCGCGCCGGCTGATATCAGTGGAGCCACCGCTGGAATGATCGATGTTGGATAACAGCCGGCAACAGCGATGAGCTGGGCGTCGAGCAGTTCGTCGCGATTCAATTCCGGCAGCCCGTATACCGCATCGCGCAGTAACGCCGGGTATTCATGCTCGAATCCATAATGTTGCGGGTAGAGATTCGGGTCAACCAGGCGAAACGCGCCGGAGAGATCAAGAACGGTCAGCCCGCCTTCCAGCAGCGTCGGCGCCGCGTTGTGGCTCACTTCATGTGGCGTGGCCAGGAACACCGCATCCGGAGCGAGGGATGCGATCTCGTTCAGATCCATGGCGTGTACGGTGAGATCGGTGCGTCCCCTGAATCGGGGATACAGCCGGTCAAAGCGCGCTTGTGAATTATCACCGCGCCGGCTGGAACCGAACAGACCGACCACTTCCGTGTTCGGATGGCCGAGCAACAGTCCAGTGAGTTCCGCCCCGCTGTACCCGCCGGCGCCGATGACAACGACTCGTATCATGTTGCGTGTGGTTCCAGTTGAGAAGGAAAGATGAAGCCGGCCTAGCGAAGGTCAGCATGAGTCCTGAACCGATTGAGCAATGACCTCGCATGACGCTCGGACTTCGCGGCGACGAATATTGTGTCGTCGCCGGCGATCGTTCCCAGCACGTTGGGCAGACGAGCTCGGTCGAGTTCCACCGCCAGGGCGTTGGCGTGCCCCGGCCCCGTCCTGAGGACGACCGTGGCCCCGCCCGCAACGGCCTCGAGCAACTCTCGCCGTACGGTCTGCCACAGCCGGTCGTTCTCCTGAGTCGCATCCGCCGGGGCCTCCGGAAGCGCGTACCCATTGGGCCCTTTGACCACGCCGAGCGTGCGCAGATCGCGGGACAACGTGGCTTGCGTCACCTCGATCCCTTGGGCTGCCAACAACTCCTGGAGCTGCTGCTGGCTGGGAATAGCATAGTCCGCGATCAGATCGAGGATTCGCTGTTGGCGGCGGGTCCGGCTGTGCATTGCATAGTTATACGGTAACACGCATAAATATGTCAAGCGGAGGCGGCGATTTTTCCCGTTCGGGCCCTTACGGGTCGCTGTCATGGCTCAAATCTGCGGCCTGGAGCGTCAGCTGCACGTAGGCCTCGACGGCCTCGGCCTCGTCCGGGCCGAGTTTTGCGCGAGCAAACATGCGCGGCAGAATCTCGCGCCATCGCTGGGGCGCGTAGCGAACCACCGGCTCCGGGCGGTGACATCGAGCGCAGGCCGTGATGTAAAGCGCCCGACCTTGCGATAAACGGTCGGCGTCGATCTCGTGCGCGGCCGCCAGTTGAAGGATCGTCGCGTCTACGGGCGGGGCAAGATCGTCGATCGTCGCACAACCAATGACGACAACACTGACCACCAGCACCACCGCCAGGATCCACCGCCGAACCGGGAAATGACGCACACGCTGTTGCATCGTGTAGCTCCTCATCAGGCCCCCCATCAATCCGACCTTGGGGTTAGAAATCGAACCCAAAGATGAGCCGAAGCTGGAAGTCCGGCTCGGCGTCAACGTCCGTTACTTGTGTCAGGGCAGTGATCGTCGTCCACCATTGCCCGGCGCGGTAGGAGAAGTTCGGGCCGAGGTAGAGCACGGGCTCGCCCCAGTCCGACCAATCTTCGTACTCGATCTCGTGTACCAGCTCGAACCCGCCGAGGAACTTCGGCGAAAACTGGTAGCTGCCGCCGAAGGTTTGTTCGAACTTGCCTTTATCTTCAGCGAGATCCGGCCCCTCCCATTCAGCCTCGATCGTGCCGTTCCAGGCGAACACCCACTTGCCGATGTTTTTCTGTGCGATGAGCTTTCCCTCAATCTCCACCAGCTCATCGCCGAGTTTCAATTCGCCGTACAGGGCCAGGCCAAATGGCTCGGTGACGGGATCGGCCAGGTTGTAAATGATTTCGACGGCTACATCGCGCCATTCAGCGCCGGTCCCAACGCTGTCGCCGTCCTGGTAGCGCCAGTCGGAGAGGTACAGCGCAACCTGGAGCCGGTCGGTCACGCCGAACTCGAGCTCGTGGCGGAAGTCGATCCGATCGAAATCGGGATCGGCGTCCTTGTGGGTCTTGAAGGTGATCCACTGTTCGTATTCGGCGTGACCAGCCGGCATTGTGGTCGCTTCATACACGAACGTGAACGGGCGCTCGCCGGCGAGGGCGGAGGGACCGGCGGCGGTCGCCATGAGCATGGCTCCGAGGAGAAGGGCTTTCGTCGCCCCGTTCGGCACCGGTGGCCATCCGGTGCGGTCAGATCGGGCGTTGGGCTGATGAGGCTCGCAGCGGCAGAAAAGGCGAATCATCAGCTACGTCTCCTATTGCGATTGAGTCTCAATAGCATCTACTGGGCGGCGAGTATAGGGCCACGCTGTCGTGGGTGGGGCCCAGTCGCGCCTTTTCTCAGACTTTTTTCGGATTTTTTTATCGATTTAGGCGACGGACCGGGATGGCTGTGGCTGGGCCGCGCGTCGATGTCCGGTTGGGGCGCTCCCAGTTGGCCCATTCGCCCGCGATGAAGTTGCCGCACCCCAGCGTCTGGTTTGAGTATGATCGCGCTGCTGTGCCCCAGGTTCAGGTCAACCGAATGCAGTCCGTGGCCGCGTTTGAGCGGGCCCAGCGTGTTTTGGTCGGCGGCGTCAACAGTCCGGTCCGCGCGTATGGCGCCGTCGGAGGCGAGCCGGTATTCGTCGATCGAGCTGAAGGGCCGTTCGTCTTCGACATCGATGGGAATCGATACGTCGATCTGGTCGGCAGTTGGGGGCCTGCGATCGTCGGCCACGCGCATCCAGCGGTTGTCGAGGCGGTTCAGCAGGCAGCGGCAAACGGTTTGAGCTTCGGTGCGTGTTGCCCCTTAGAGACGGAGCTGGCGGAGATCATTCTGGGGGCGATCGGCTCAGCCGAGTTGATCCGCTTCGTCAATAGCGGCACGGAGGCGGTCATGAGCGCGGTTCGGCTCATCCGGGCCGTGACGGGCCGATCGAGGATCATCAAGTTCCTGGGTTGTTACCACGGCCACTCCGATGGGCTGCTCGTCGCGTGCGGTTCGGGCGCATCGACGTTGGGTGTGCCGAACTCGGCCGGGGTGCCGGAGAAAATCGCATCGTTGACACTGCTTGCGCCGTTCAACGATCTCGCAGTCGTGGAG
>JACZXL010000285.1:1451-4509 GCA_022571635.1 Planctomycetota bacterium | reverse complement strand
GGATTCTCGATCAACGACCCGAGCATCTGAACGTAGGTCCGCTGAAGATTGCGGCGATAGATGTCGATGTCCATGGGCTTGTCGTTCAGTTCGCTGTAGATGCCGTAGCGCAGATCAGCCAACATTTCCGCGGGCGTGTAGGCGCCGTATTCGATGTTCTCAGCGTGCTCGGCCATGCGGTTGATCCGCCGGGCATTGACCAGCGTCCGCAGCAGCCGGCTTTGAGCGCTGAGCACGCGATCGGCGACGCCATCAGCCGTCAGGCGCAATGAGATGTCAGAAGGAATCATCTTGTGTGGGGTGCGCAGCGCATTTTCAACAAGGAAGCGAACGGCGTCGCGCTGATAGTCGGCATCGAGCGGGAAGAATCGCTGATCCGCATCGCCATAGTAAAGATTGACTTGCTCGACGCCTCCGACGATGTTGGCGACGTGCCCCATCTCGCGGTTCCATTGGCCGAACAGCTCGTTGTACATGTTGTCGAGCAGGTCGTAGTCCTCGCCTTCCTTTGACGTTGCATCAACGAGCATTGCAGCGATGCGCTCGAGGTTCTTTAGACCCAGCGTTGTCGCTTGGACCGCCTGGTTGGAAAGGTCCTCGGTTTGAGCGGTGGGATCGCCGCCGCCGCCGTAACGGAACATCGGCTCATCGATTTGGCGCTTGGCGATCGACTCCAGCTCGGCCTTTTCATCGGCGTCGCTTGCGAACTGTCGGTAGCCCCATTCCGCGGCAAAGTAGTCATACGGGCCGACGGCAGGGAGCAAACCGGCTTCGTCTCCGGGCTGGGCGACATAGTTGAACCGCGCGTAGTCCATGATCGACGGCGCGGTGCCGTTGTTCTTGACCCAGTCGGCATCGCGCAGTTGCTCGATGGAATAGCTCGAAGAGGCTTTCATATTGTGCGGGAAGCCGAGCGAATGGCCCACCTCGTGCGCGACGACGAATCGAATCAGCTCGCCGATGAGATCGTCGGGCATGGGCAGACTCTGTGCGCGTTCATCGACAGCCGCTGCCTGCACGAAATACCAGTCGCGCACGAGCTTTTGCACATCGTGATACATGCGAACATCGGCTTCAAGGATTTCGCCGGTGCGGGGGTCGTGCACGTGCGGGCCGAAGGCGTTCTTGATGCTGGCCGGCAGCCAACGGATCGTGGAAATGCGGGCGTCCTCGGCGTCCCAGTCGGGGTCCTCGTGCGGATCGGGCGCGTATTTGCCGATGATGGCGTTCTTGAACCCAGCCGCTTCAAAGGCCGGTTGCCAATCTTCGATGCCAGCCTTGATGTAGGACTTCCATTTCTCGGGCGTACCACGGCCGACATAAAAGACAATGGGCTTGATCGGCTCGGAGAGCTCGGCCTCGGGATCCTTCTTCTCCAGCCGCCAGCGTGTGATGTAACGAACCGTCTCGGCCGCGTGGTTCTTGTCATCAGCAAAATCAACGAAGCTCACGCTGAAGAACCCCACGCGCGAGTCATGCAGGCGTGGTTTCATGGGATTCTCAGGCAACTTGATCATGCTGTGATGGATCATGGCCGTGATGCCGCTGGTGGTCGGGCCTCGGCGGGCGAAGGGGCTTCGAGTTCCGCCGCCGCGGCTGTCGTCGCTGGACGGGCTGTAGGTGGCCAGCACCTTGATCTCGATGTTTTGGGGAAACGATTTGACCTGCTCGATGAACGTTCGGCCGCTATCCATGTTGCCGGCGTTGAGCGCTCGTTTGGCGCTGAACTCGGCGACGTCCTTGGTGAACAAATCCGTCACCTTGATTACGGGCATCTTGTCCTTGCCGTACGCCTTGACGGGGAAGACTTTGATGATGGGCGCAAGGTTCGAGGCTTTGACCGCATCGGCGATGGGATCGTCGGTATCGGCTCGAATGCCGTAGCGAACGTCGCGCAAAAGCACCTTCTCGCCTCGCTGCTCCCAGCGGACAACGCGATCGCCGGCGGGCATCCCGGCGTACGACGAGCCGGCGGTTGTTTCAGCAACTTGCGTGACCCACAACATGTCCTTGCCGAACGCCTCGACTGGAATCTCGTAGTACAGATCGTCATCAATCTGGTGGACGTGAAAGAGACCGCGTTTGGTGACTGCTTCCTCGGTGATCACTTCGTCGTACGGCTTGATGGCGTCTTTCTTCTTGTCCTTGTCGTCAGAGTTGTCCGCTTGCCGGTCACCCCGTCCGGCCCAGCCGCCCGGCCGTCGCTGAGCGGACGCGATCGAACTGAACCCAAGGGCCAACGTGAGCGAGGCAATCACGGACAACCGAACGGCAGACGATGTGTGTTTTGGCAGCATTGTGCTTCAATCTCCTTGATAGGACCGGCTACCAGACTACCGGCAAGGGCCCTCGTGAGCAAGGGTTTTGGGGCGTAAACGGCATAGGGTCGCCAAGAACCCAGCGATTCCCGATCCCGATGGAATCGGGACAGGTGGAATCGGGACAGGTTCCATCCGTGAGCGTCGGGGGTGCGGCATGCCTGCGACCCCCCCCGCCCAGTGCCGAGCACATCCAGCTGACACTGGCAGGCCAACGGCCGGCCCCATACGCATCACCCCAGTTCACCGTGCACGAATCGTCTCCATAATCCGGACGTGATCTTGCCCGGCGGACGATTGACGCCGTGCTTGTGCGCCCAGCGGCAGACATTCTCAATATCGCGCGACAATAGTGCGTAGCCGTGTCGATTCAGCCGCGGGTCGATCGCTTGCGGGAAGTCGATGATGATCGCTCGATCTTCGTGCAGCAGAATGTTGTACGGCGACAGGTCGCCATGCACGCAGTCGCAATCGAGCATCAACTCGACGTTCCATAACACATCATCAATGATGCGCGCCACCATCGCTCGTTCGGGGGCGATTTCGTGCAACATCGGCGAAGCACCGGACTCGTCGCCCAGGAACGACATGAGGATCGCGCGTTCGCCGAGCGCGAGTGGTTGGGGAACGGCAGCGCCGGCCTCGTGCAGCACGTTCATCACCTCCCATTCCTGGTAGAGCCAAGTGCCGTACTGCACTTTCTTACCAAAGGCGCTACTTTTCTGCACCGCGCGTTTCGT
>JACZXL010000285.1:0-1354 GCA_022571635.1 Planctomycetota bacterium | reverse complement strand
GCCCGTGATCCAGCCGTCTTCGATAAAAGGCTCGATCGCGGACAAATGATCTGATTCAAACTGCATGGGAATTGAACTCCAGGAACAATCTCGTTTGCGAATAGGTCGTGTGCGAAGTACGCACACAGCCACGGACAAAACCGTTGTGGGCTCGCTTGGTTGTCGCATAAACGAGATCGGGCGTTTCTTCTTACCCCCTCTCCCTTTGGGAGAGGGTTGGGGTGAGGGTCTTTATATCTCTAAGAACCCTCACCTAACCTCTCCCAAAGGGAGAGGAACAAGAAGACGCATGGCCTGAAACGAAACAGGCCGCCGGGAAGGCGGCCTGCGAAGTTCACGATTCAGTTTTTACAAACTGCGTGCTGCGTAGCCGGTCACATCCCGTCTCGCGACGAATCAGATTGGGTGACAACGGTTTCCATACAGCACGCTCCCGAATAAGGGTGAGGGCGGCGGGCGATGACACAATCACGCCCTGGTTTTTACGCAGCCCCGAATCGACCCTGGGACTGACCTTCGCAATTCCACGGTAGTCGGCCGTCGGTGAATGTCAAGGGTGCGGCTCAGGATTCGCTCCGTTCACATCGGCGCGAGAATCCGGCGCCATCGGCGGTCCAGCCAAAAGAGAACCGGCCGCCATTCGGCGGCCGGGCCTTTGTTCGCATTTTCGATTGCGTGTTTACCAGCTTCGGCGCTGACCGCCGCCGCCGCCACGATCGGTGCGGGGCTTGGCCTCGTTCACCTTGATCTGGCGTGATCCGAACTCTGTGCCGTCCAACGCGCCGATGGCGTCGCGGGCGGCTTGATCATTACGGATCTCGATAAAGCCGAAGCCGCGCGGGCGACCGGTTTCGCGATCGGTGATGAGATTCACTTCCTCCACTTCGCCATATTGGCCGAAGAGCTCACGAATCTCGGTCTCGGTCGTCTCGAATGATAGATTCCCTACGTAGATCTTCACAACAGTTGCCTTCGTGTCCCGAGTCTCTGAAGCCGAACGGGATCCTCGGGGTTGATCTTCGTCGGGTTCGCCCAGCCGCGAATCGAGGGCCGCTCGTCGGCTGGTACGGACAAGTTATCGAGCGGATACTATTCGATGGGCTCGCCGCTGGCAAGCCAAGGGTGCCCCCTAGGCCTGCTGGCCTTGGCTAGGGAGGTGTCCGGGAGTCCCCACAGGTGGCGGGATGGCTGTTTGGGCCGGGGTCAAAGGAGCGGAACTCTGTTTGGTTGACCCTCCTGTTTTTGCCGATATTCTCACCGGTCCGTCCGACGCCTTGGTTCAAAGCGGGCCCGGATCCCCGATAGCTCAATTGGTAGAGCGAGTCCCGGCGCGCCGGGATTAACCGCTAGGAAG
>JACZXL010000048.1 GCA_022571635.1 Planctomycetota bacterium | reverse complement strand
CGCGGATATCACCCTCCAGCAAGTCCTGACCCGTGCAAAGTCATTTGACGTGATCGCGACGCTGAACCTCAACGGCGACTATTTGTCCGACGCCTTGGCCGCCCAAGTTGGCGGAATCGGTATCGCACCCGGCGCGAACATCAACTACGACACCGGCCACGCCATCTTCGAAGCCACGCACGGCACCGCCCCCAAGTACGCCGGGCTCGACAAAGTCAACCCCGGCTCGGTGATTCTCTCCGGCGAGCTGATGCTGCGCTACATGGGATGGACCGAAGCGGCCGACCTCATCATCCAAGGCATCGACGGCGCAATCGGCGCAAAGACGGTAACGTACGATTTCGAGCGCCTCATGGACGGCGCGACACTCCTAAAGTGCAGCGCCTTCGCCGACGCCATCATCGAACACATGGGAGCAGGGGTTGCAGTGGGAGCGTGACGGTCGGGGTCTTCTTCTCCCTCTCCCTTCACTGCCGGGGCTGGGAGAGGGATCGGGTGAGGGTACTCGGGTTAGGCCGGTCGCGCGATGCGTTGTCAGTTTGGCAGGCGTGTGGAACCTTTTCGAGCTGTCGCCCAGGCCTTCTGTCAAGGGTCTTTTTGAGAAAAACTCGCCAAGAGGCGCCCGATTGGCGGGGCCGCCCCCAGGTCCACCAACGGCTTCGTGACGGTATTCTTGGCCACGCCGGTCATTCTGACGGTCGATCGGATCGAGCAGCCCTCCACCAGACACGACACGACGCGAGCACGGTCTTTGTTGGATAGGCGATTCATACTGGCCATTATACTTGAGCGGTCAGGCATCGTAAAGGCGGAACCATAGAAATATGGCTCTCTTAGCTGTCTGTTAGGTATCAAATCCTTCGTTGCAAGGCTATAGTGACGAACTCAGGATTGGAATATTCTCTCAAGATTCTGCGCATGTCAAGCCGATTTCCGCTTGCATCGAAGTCGAACGATGATAAAATTCCCCCATGAACACTCATCCGACTGATAACGAGATCGTGAGAGCCCTCGGACCGTGGCATACTTCGATGGCTGGCATTGCCAGAAAGGCCGAGGACAAAGTCTTGTCAGTGATCGCTATCCTCGGCCTTCCCAGACGGACCGAGCGAGCTGGCGACTTTCATCGCGTGTTGCGCAACCTGTTTCGTAGTTGGTGCGACGAGACGAACGACCTCTTTCGGATGATAGAAGAGCGCGACGGACTCGGGTTGGATTGCATGGTGTGCGATCTCATCCCTGGCAAGCCTTTCATCATCCGCTTCGGGCGGCTCAATCGGGATATCGTGAAGCGGAACACGACCGGACGACAAAGGGCGGCGCGCGCCCACGGGAAACTGAGTTCAGAGCTGTTGTTTCCAGACATGGACGAGCCAGAACTCGGTGAGTTGCGCCAGGTGACCTTGGCCTACACAATTGAGGATGAGGGCACTGCTGCTGGGCGGCCACGCTGGTTTATGGGAGAAGTCTGTCTGTTAGTCGAGCACTTTGACTGCGTGGATCGCCTGGCAGAAGTCGCTCAGTTCGACCGACCTACATCTATCGAAACGGATGCGCGTCGCGCAGTGGCCGCGCCACGAGCGGACGAACTGAAAGCGTGGCGCAAACAGATTCGCCGAGCTAGAAACATTGCTTCATAGTGGGGAGTCGCTTCTTGGCAATCAATCCCGAAATGGTCGTGTTGGCGCGAGAATCGCGGGAATGGACTCAGAGAGAACTAGCGTCACAACTTGGCATCTCTCAATCGGCGCTGAGCAAGTATGAGTTGGGAATGCTCCGCATTCCCGAATCGCTGGCAGACCGTATCGCCGCAACGCTCAACTTCGAGACGGAATTACTGAGGCAGGCCATCATGCCAGTGGGGCTTAGCGGCGATTTTCTATATCGGAAGCGCGCATATGTGCCGGCCAAGGTTCGTCGTCGTGTCCAAGCCGAAGTGAACCTTCGCAGGATGCAGGTTGAGCGGCTGATGAAGCGCGCCGACGTGATTAGAGATGAAATCCCCTTTCCCTCCATTCAGCCCGAAGAGATGAATGGGAGAGTTGATCGAATCGCACAAGAGGTGCGCGCGGCTTGGCGACTTCACGAAGGCCCAATCCGCAACGTGACCGCAGCAATCGAGAACGCTGGGGGCATCGTCTTTGTGATGGATTTTCAGACCGATCTTATCGACGGGACCAATATTCGACTGCCGGGCAGCCCGCCAATGTTATTCGTCAACGGCAACGTGCCGGGCGACAGGCATCGATTCAATCTCGCTCACGAGTTGGCACATAGCGTGATGCACTGTGGTCTTGTTCTCGATGATGCTGAGAAGCAGGCCAATCAGTTTGCCAGTGAGTTCTTGATGCCGCGATTGACGATCCGCAACGATCTGCGCAACTTGGATTTGACTAGAGCGGCTGAATTGAAACTCGTGTGGGGAGTGTCAATGGCCGCGATTATTAAGAGAGCATACGACCTCCGCACAATCACAAGAGCCACATATCGACGCATGTTTACAGCGCTCAATATCAAAGGCATGCGCACACGGGAGCCGCTGGAGGTTCCCTTCGAGCAGCCTGAGGTATTTGATCGCCTCATAGAAGTTCATCGGGTTGAGTACGAGATGGACGATGCGCAGCTGCGACATGTCCTATTCACCGACCAGCTTGGGCCGATCTCGGTGAAGGACAAACCCATACCACAGCTACGACTGTCCGGAGGATTGTTCGATTAGTGCTACTTGCTCCACCGAGCCCTTGCCGCCTTCTTCGCTATCTCGCTGCGCCTCTTCTTGCTGAGTGTCTTCGCCCTGGCTGGCCCGCCCTTCTTTCCACCAAGCCGGCCTAGAGCAACAGCGGCCGGATTCTTCTCCGGCTCGGCTGGTTCCTTGGCAGGCTCCACGTCGTCCACCACCTGGTCCACGATGGACTTGGCGATCTCGTTGGCGTCACGCTTGCTTGAGCGCTTAGGCATACCTGATTATGGCATACAGGTACCGAGTTGGCTAGGTGCGGTCTCGTCCGTGCGCGCAGGGAGGGCTTGACGCCACAGCCTTCAACGCATTTCTTCAGAAAAAATTTTCACGCCTGACGCGTCCGCCAGGGCGGATTTGGACGCGCTAATTCCAAAATGGACGCCGTGGCGCGCACGTTCGGGACCGCGCGCCCCTGGATGGAGGATGTCATCGTTGCCCGATCCGGTTCCCCTCGCGCTCTCAACGGCCGGCCGTGGGAGAGGTCAAAAAGCGACCGCTCACATTCCCGTGTCTTAGCTAGGAAAGCCCTCCATGACTCAACCAACCGAAACCAACTCAAGCAATCTGCCCGCGACCTGCGATCCTTCCGTCATGGATCAACTCGTCTCCGGAGCGCTCGGGCCGCTTGCGCGCTTGCGCGACACGATCGATCTCACGCTTGACGAGGTTTCGGACTGGATCAACCAGCCGTACAACCGTCAGCAGATATCGAACCTCGTCACCGTGCTGGATGCGCAGACGCAACTGATCATCTGCCAGCATCGGCTGGTTGCAGCCGCGCGGTTGGTGGAGGTTGCCGCCACCGCGACTGCGCCGGAGACGGTTCGCCGGGCGTGTGCTGATCTACTGAAGATTCGCCTGATCGACCCCTACCTGGAGGACAAGCGTCCGCAGAAGATGCCCCCGTCGCCGGTGTACAGCGAATCGGAGATTCTCGCCTCGCTGGAACGTCTCGGTTCGATGGACGGTGCTTCTTCACGTCCGACCCAGCTCAACAAATCGATCAACCCGCCGCCCGGCCGCGACGATCCCAACCTCAACGGTCAGCAGTCCGGTACCAAAACGGTCGCCGATGCGCGCGCAAGCTAATCCCTATTCGCCGATTTTCTCGTGCGCGCAAAATTGCCGCCGGTGATCGCCTGTTGCCAGCTCCTATAACGCTCACCCAGGCGATCATCCAGTGGGTTTTCCAATGTTCTTGACTCCCATCTGGCGGTGGGCGAATCAAGGTGATATGGTTGGGTCGGCCCGACGACCCCGGAGTAGAACGAGGAGACTCATCATGAAGGTTTCCCGACAAGCCCTGGCCGCTGCCTTGGCGGTTGGCGTGAGCCTTACCCTTTCGTTCTCGACCCACGCTGCCCCGCCGTGCAACGCCGATCTGGACGATGACGGCGCCGTGGGGGTGAAAGATCTGCTCATCTTGCTGGGCGATTGGGGGCCGTGTCCGGACTGTCCGGCTGATTTTGATGAGGACGGCAGCGTCGGCGTGAAAGACCTGCTCGTGCTCCTGGGCGGTTGGGGGCCGACCGTTTTCGACTTCGGTCCGCCTCTAGGCGATCCGGAGGCGGAGCAGATTGCCTTGGAGATGTTGGGTCCTTCGGGACCCTTGCGCCCAGCGCTAGCGGACTACGAGCGGATCGTGACCGATCTCGCTCTGATTCGCGTGGCTGACGATCGCCTGGTCGGTCAAACCCATACACCTGCCTGGGTTACGAACCAGATGATTGTGCACCTCATCAAAGGTGAGCCGCAGCAGGATTACCTGTGCCTGAATGAGTTCTATCAAGTGACGAACGAAAATCACTTGTTCTCGAATTGGTATGTGCTGACGTTCGCGGACGATCTGAACATTCCTGCACTGACGAGCATTTACATGGAGGCAGCGTCGGTGCTGGTGGCTGAACCAGATTGGTGGATCGGCGGGCAGAACTTCTGGGAGCCGACCCCGATGAAGGACGGCGTGTGGCTGTGGAATATCGACGACGGCTGGCAGGATTGCTTCGACGGCTGCGATTGCCACCGCGTATATGTGATCGAGACCGATGCCAAGGGCAACGTCGAGATCATCAGTATCGAAGAGTGGGGCCAGCCGTGGTGTGATTTCGGTGGTTGAGCGTGGTGTGAATACGAGAAAAGCGCCCAGCACGTGATGTGCTGGGCGCGATGCATTGTTGCGCGAAATAATCAGGTGGTCTGCGGGCCGCCTACTTCTTCTTCTGCACCCTAATCTGGAATCACCTGCAGCGTCATCTTGAACGGCATGTGGTATAGCCCGCTGAATTCCCACTTTCCCCCCACAAACTCCCCCAGACAGGCGAGGTCGTTCGGGAACGCTTCGATCTCCCAGATATCGGCCGCAGTTCGGGTTACGGTCACGGCGGAGCTGACGCCGGCCGGGCAATTCTCGAAGTCGAGGGCCCAGCGGAGGGTCCAATAGCCGCCGCCTGTCTTGGTAAGATCAATATTCAGGTTCATACCCGCATCCACGTCCAAGAACTCGTCCACGAGCATCTCTGTCAGGTCAATGCCATGTGTGCGCAGGTTCACCGTCCCCGGCGAGGCGGCGAATAAGCCAACCGGAGGGAGAGGCGAGGTGCACGGGCCCGAAACACAGTCACTGAAATCCAACCACAGCATCCGGACAGGCGGCTCATTCGGCTTCTGCTTCCCCCCTATCCCCAAACCAAACTTTCCTGTGCGTCCGATGCTCGCGCTGTCGTAAGTCTCCCCGTCATCGCTCTGAATACGGTCCGGAACCGGATCGACGTCGTCCCCCAGAAAATCCCGGAAGGTGACGGTCACCGGGATCGTGTCGCCGCCACCGCCGCCACCGCCGCCATGATTATGGTTGCCGTCTCCATCGGGCGGGTTGGCCAGGGAGTTCCCGGAAAGTGCCAGCATTGCCCAGACGAGGGCCAGGACTACACATCCCGGTAGTGTCGCTCCCCAAAGCATTTTCTTACTCATCAAAAATCTCCTTTGTAAAGTTGTCCATCGCCAAGCACGTAACGTGCTGGGCGCGGTTGTTTTTGCGATACGCATTTCTACGAGTTAGGGCAGGAAATTCTCCATGACCCACAGTTCCGAGGATGGATCCAACATCCCCCAACGTACCGGTCGCGTTCTCTTTCCCTCTGTACTCGACGCGCTCGCCTCCGGCTCGCGGCTAAACAGGTCTTCCCCGCTCGCCTAATGCCAAACCAAATGGCCTAATGCCCAGTGCCTTCTTGCTCACGGGCACGGACCCCAGGCGCCCAGCAAGAAGAGGAGATCCTTCACGCCGACGTCGCCGCTGTCGTCGAAGTCGGCGAGACAATCTCCCTTCTTCGGGCACGGCCCCCAGGCGCCCAGCAAGAAGAGCAGATCCTTCACGCCAACGTCGCCGCTGTCGTCGAGATCCCACGGGCACGTTCCGGGGGCGGCAGCATCAAAGAGGTAGGCCGAGCCGGAGGCGTAGCCGTTGTCGTCGTCCCAGAAGGCCCCGACGATGGCGGTCCCGATTCCATCGGGACTGATCGCGACGGATTGGCCGAAGTTGGGGCCCCGCGCGCCGTCGTTGGGCAGGAGCTTGGCGGTCTGTACGGGATTCGCGGGGTCAGAGATGTCGAAGAGATACGCCGAGCCGGATTCAGCGCCATTGTCGTCGTCCCAACGTGCCCCAACGATGGCAGTGGTCCCGATTCCATCGGGACTGATCGCGACGGAGATGCCGAAGTGGTTGTCCGCCGCGCCGTCGACGGGGAGGAGCTCGGCGATCTGGGCGCCCGTGGTGGTGTCGAAGAGGTAGGCGGAGCCGGAGTTGTTGCCGTTGTCGTCGTCCCCCCAGGCCCCGACGATGGCGGTGGCGCCGCTGATCGCGACGGAGAGGCCGAACCGGTCGACCGCCGCGCCGTCGTTGGGCAGGAGCTTGGCGATCTGCCGGCCCGTGGTGGTGTCGAAGAGGTAGGCGGAGCCGGAGGTGGGGCCGTTGTCGTCGTCCTGCCAGGCGCCGACGATGGCGGTGGTGCCGGAGATCGCGACGGAGACGCCGAACCCGTCGAACGCCGCGCCGTCGTCGGCCAGGAGCTTGAAGAGCTGCGCAGGGTTCGCGGGGTCAGAGATGTCGAAGACGTAGGCGGAGCCGGAGTTGGCGCCGTTGTCGTCGTCCAAGGGGGCCCCGACGATGGCGAGCGTTCCGCTGAGCGCGACGGAGCGGCCGAACCGGTCGTCCGCCGCGCCGTCGTTGGCCAGGAGCTCGGCGATCTGGGCGCCCGTGGTGGTGTCGAAGAGGTAGGCGGAGCCGGAGTCCGTGCCGTTGTCATCGTCCCGCCAGGCGCCGACGATGGCGGTGGTGCCGGAGATCGCGACGGAGACGCCGAACTGGTCCTCCGCCGCGCCGTCGTTGGGCAGGAGCTTGAAGAGCTGCGTGGGGTTCGCGGGGTCAGAGGTGTCGAAAAGGTACGCCGAGCCGGAGCCGGTGCCGTTGTCGTCGTCCCACACTGCCCCGACGATGGCGGTGGGGCCGCTGATCGCGACGGACCAGCCGAACTGGTGGTTGAACCCGCCGTCGTTGGGTAGGAGCTTGGCAAGTTGATCACCAAGGTCGGCCTGCGCCGGGGCGATGCTTAGGACGGTTGCTACTGCCGCTAACGATCCTGCTGTCATTCTGCTGTACTTCATTATTCCGTCTCCTTATTGCGAGCTAGGGCAGGAAGTTCTCCATGACCCAGAGTTCCGAGTTTTTTTGGAAAGTAGTGAATGCGATGCGCTTGCCATCGGGATGCACGGTTGCGCGACGTAATCCGGGGATATTCGGGCCGATCTGCTGTTGCTCGCCGGTCTGAACATTGACGCGCCAGATTTCGCGGCTGCGCTTGGAGAACAAGAGGTGCTTGCCATCGGGCGTCCAGGTGGCAAATCTCCGACCGTATTGGGTCTGTTCGTCTTCGTTGAGGTGCACCACTTCGCGCGGTTCGCCGCCGTCGGCCGATATCACGAAGATGGAGTCCTTGCCTTGATCATGAAATGCGAGCCAGTTGCCATCCCCCGAGAGATCGAGCCCTTGCATGTTGTTCTTTGATTGATAGATTTGACTTTCATCTCCGGTCGCCAGGTCGCGCCGAATGATGGAACGCCATCTCCGTTGAAAATAGATTGACTTGCCGTCCGGGGTTGGCAGCGGGTTCCTCAGTGTTTCTTGTTTAGTGATTAGTTGAGCGGTGCCGGTATCGAGATCAACCTGAAAGATGCCGTGCTCGCCGCTCAGACTTTCACCAGGCACGAATAGCGCCTTTCCGTCCTGCGACCAATGTAAAGGTCCAACATTCCAGCGTGGTCCAAAACTCAGACGCGGTGATGGCTCGATGACGCGTTCCTTGCCGGTTTCGGTTGAATAGATTGCGATCACTGATTTGGCAGCTTCATCTTTCGATCGCGCTTTGTAGGCAAGCGATTTACCATCATGAGACCAGTCGCTGGATGATGTCGAATGCACAAACCGTGAACTGGCGTACTGAGGCGCAGTTTCAAAATCGATGCCGGTCTCGTCCAACGTTGCGACAAAGACGTTCCTTGACCCCGTTCGCTTACCGAAGTAGTACGAGCCATCGCTCCCGAAGCCAACGGGCTCGCCGGCGAAGTCACTTTTCAGCAGAACCGGTGACCCAACCGGATGTCCGTTGGAGACCTCGATCATCCACAGGCTGCGCACCGATGTGCGGTCGCTGGCGAAGAGAATGCCTTTGCCATCGGGCGTCCAGCCCAGAAACTCGTCGTGGGCCGGATGCTCGACGAGCGCAACCTCCCGTCCCGATGTGAGTTCGATGGCGAATATGTCCTTCGGCTCCGGCGTGTCGGTTGGCGAGAAGTCAAACGCAACATGCTTGGCGTCAGGGGAGAAGCGAGCCATCCGCGGCGAGCGCCGACCTTTCCATTCCTTCAGCGTAGTCACCGAACCGTCGTCCACGGAGACGAGCGCCAAGGTGCTTGGTGTGTCCGGGCTCGTACGGATTTTTCCGAGTGTGAAATACACCAGCAGAGACTCGCCATCCGGTGACCAATCGAACGGTCGTGACCATGGCACATTCTTGTCCTGATGCAGGACGCGCATGTTCGATCCGTCCATGTCGATGACGCGCAATGTGAAGATATTCTCCCCGGCCTCCTCGACGAACCAGTGGTATGCGATCCGCTTACCGTCACGTGAAATGACCGATTCTTCAGCCCACCCGCTTAAGGTCGCCCACGATGTGTTCTTGGTGACCATTCGGCTCGTGCCGGTCGTCAGATCACGAATAGCGAGGTTGCCGGCCGTCCAGTCCACGAATGAGACATACCGGCCGTCTCGGGATATGCCGCTCGGATAAACATTTGAAGCTGGACCCACTTCCCATACATGGCGTACCGACATGCCTGAGGCGTGAGCATCAAGAGCTACTGTCGAAGCAACATGGGTTAGTGGCATGGAAGTCGCCAGCACAAGCGAACCGAGCACCAGGATGGTTGTCATGGCAGCGACTCCAAAGGACAGATGACGCAATTGATCGGTACGGGGTGAGAGAATGGCTTCGATGCGCCGAAGCAAGGCGCTCTTTGAGAACACAATGCCGACCGCTAATTCTGTTTGGAACATTCGATGCGTCAGTTGCTCGGTGAGGCGAGTCAACATCTTGGCATAGGGCAGCGGCGCTTCAGTTGCGTCGATTACAATGTTGTCTGCAGCTTCCTCAGCAAGCGCTGCGATCTCACGTGCAGCTAGCCACACCAGCGGATGAAAGAAGAAGACGGCTCGGATGATCGAGGCGAGATTCAGCACCAGCGGATCGTGGCGCTTGATGTGTGCCAGTTCATGGAGGGCGATCGTGCGCAGCTCCGCAATAGAAAGCCCATCGGTGAACCCATGTGGGAGCGCAATCACCGGATGGAAGGTGAGATAAGTTAGCGGCGCATGAAGATTGTCGATTTCAACGATTACACAGCCGCGTTCGAGGCCTATCTGCTTACGCGCGGCTTCGAATACGTCGGTTATGCGTGGATCGGTGACAATGTGACCCTCGCGCGTGTATCGACGCAGGCGAAATCGTCCCAAACTGACAAGCCCAAGCAGGATCGCCAAGCCACCTGCATAGGCGAGCGACGCGATGGCCCAAGGATGAGCCGAGCGAGGCGCCTGGACCGGAGCGTTTGTTTGCGGGATCGGCAGCTCCGTCGCCGCTGCAACTTGCTGCGCTTCCGGATCGCCTTGCGCGGCGCCGGTTCCCTGTGCGGGACCATTCTCTGGCTCGTGGTCGGCGGTGATCTTGTCCGATGGCGGCGATTGGGTTTGCTGAACTGATGCCGCCTCATAAGACGGGATGATCGGGATGTGAAGTTGTGGTGAGCCGGCTTGTGACGCAACCCAAGTGAGAACAGGGATCAGGGGCGTCAACAATAATGCAGCCGTCCAAACACGATGGCGAAGTGCTGCTGTACGTCGACGCAGTGCAAAGACCAGTAGACCTGCTGCACCAAGTAGAATCGACGACTGCCAGAGTATCGACAGCACAACTCGCATCGCCTCGAATCCCAGCGCATCGAGTTGGTCCCAGGAGAGTGAGGCGATCATTGCTCTTCCTCCTTCTCGTGTTTGGCGATGAGGCGTTTGATTTCTTTCAGGTCGCGCTCATTGAGGGACTTGCTGTCAAAGAGTGCTGCGACCATCAACGCGGTTGATCCACCAAAGGCGCGCTTGACGAGATCCTGAACCATCTTGCGATTGGCTTGGCCTTCGTGAATCTTGGGCTTGTAGAGGAATGCGCGGCCCTCACGCCGCCGGGTCAGGTGGCCCTTTTTGACGAGTATCGACAGGACCTTTCGGATCGAGCCGTCGGACAGGTTTCGGCCGCGTCCCTTGAGGACTTCCAGGACGTGGTCGGTACTGACTTCCCCCGCCGCCCAAATGACCTGCATGAACTCGAGTTCGACCTCAGTAAACGTTGATGACTTGCGTCGTCCCATGAATGAATCTCCGTAGTGGAAGCCGCGTTACCGAGAATACCTTCTCGGATAATGGCGGGGTCCTCGTCGCCTGTCAAGACCTAATCGAGAATTTTTTCTCGGAAACTGAAGATGGACCGTCGGCGACCAGCCGCACCTTACAGAAGAACAGCTCTAAACCACTGATAACTATGAGTTTAGATTCATCTTGGCGGCCCTGCTAAGCTGCGCCCACGGCGATGTGCCGCTACCGCGAGAGCCATCGAAGGCCGCGCAAAAGAAAAACAGGGCGCTCCCACCGAGCGCCCCGTCTTGGTCTCGCGTCCTTGCGAGTAGTGTCTTCGTCCTTGAGGTTCGATTAAACGAGCTACGACGCTTCGGCTCGGGGGTGAGCGTCGTCGTAGACATCGTGCATTCTTTGCGCGGTCAGATGCGTGTAGATCTGTGTGGTCGAAAGCGACTGATGGCCGAGCAACTCCTGCACGGAACGCAGATCAGCGCCGTTATCCAGCAGATGGGTGGCGAAGCTGTGTCGCAGCGTGTGAGGGCTGATGGTCGGATCGAGGCCCGCTTCCGTCAAGTATTTGCTGACCTTTCGGCGGACCGAGCGGGTGGACAGCCGCCCGCCGTGCTTGTTGATGAACAGTGGGGCCGCGGGATCGGGTCCATGGCCGGTGTTGATGAGATCGTGGTCGAGCATGCCGGCGTAGTGACGGATCGCGGCCAAGGCGTGCGAGCCGAGCGGCACGATCCGTTCCTTTTTGCCTTTGCCCATGACGATGAGGGCTTGGCCGGGGTCATCGACGTCGCCGCGATTGATGCCCACGAGCTCGCTGACGCGAATCCCGGTGGAGTAAAGCGTTTCGAGGATCGCGCGGTCGCGAGCGCCGAGCAGGGTGTTGTCGTTCGGCGCGGCAAGCAGCTTCTCGACCTGTTCGACGTCGATCGCTTTGGGCAGGCGCTTGGCCTGCTTGGGCGTGCGGATCATCAGCATCGGGTTGTTCGTGATCAGACCGCGTTTCTCGAGCCAGCGATGGAAGGAGCGAAGGGTGGCGATCTTGCGGGCCATGGTGGCGGGCGAATAGTTCTGCTGTGACAGGTGTTCGAGGAACTTGCGGATTGCGGCGACATCGGCGTCGAGCATGAAGGCGGTGAGGGTAGCGGCGCCGAGGGTGGCGACGATGTGCTCACCGTCGGGCCCCGAGCCCAGGCGTCCTTCCAATCGGCGCTGCAGGGCGTCGGCCTCCTGCTCGGGCGTTGTGTGTATGTTCAGTTCCTCGGTGATGTACTCCGCGTACTGGCGCAGATCCACGCCATAGCACCGCGCCGTGTACGGACTGAAGTGGCGCTCGTCCAACAAGTAATGGAGGAACTCATCGACGATCTTGGGGTGTCGCTTGGCGGTCTCGTTCATGTCTCTAACCCTGCTCTGGTTCGGGGGCTGAAGTTGGTGTCGTACGTGGGTTACTTGGTCCGGTGCGAGGGCCTTATCGAGGCGGGGTGTCCGGTGGGGGACGGGCGGCCGAGGTACCGGCAAACAAGCGCCGCTTCCACCCATCCCAACGGGCAGTGGGGGTCGCGGGCCATGGCCGCAACGTGCCCCATGAGCGCGTGCTCCAGGCCGGGGTCCCACTGGAACGCCCAGCGGTGACCGCTCTTCTCCAATACCAATCGGTGCGATCCGTGGCGGAGTTGAAGGGTGACGGTGGTATCGGGCATTTGTGGTCCTCGGCTGGGGGCCGACGACCATCTCTGGCCGTCAGTGCCCGGAAACGATTTCCGTCATCGGCGTCAACCGTGCCTGCTCAAATGCCAGCAGGTCATGGATCAGCCGATAGCTGACAAACTGCGTGTACAGCTCCATGCTCACCAAATAGATGTCCTGGCCATAGGCCCCCTGGGGCTCGCTCCGTCCGGCGGCGTAGTCCCTGAGCCAGCTGAGCGTTTGATGGTTCGTGGCGTCGAAGACACCAGCGGCTTGGGCGACCGGACCGGCCGACCCTAACTCGCCTGGTGAGACGGTCCCACGGGGCGATCGGGTCAATTCCTGCGGATCAAACCCTCGAAGCCGATTGTGAGGCGACGTCTGGAACAACTGAATGGCCGCGCCCAACATCAAGGGAGGATACGGGTCGTAGGCCGTCACCGTCCCGATGATGACGCCGTCGACGCCGAGGGCATTGGCCAACTGCCGGACGTCGGCAGGTGTTGTTGCCTCCGGCATTTCGAGCCGGCGCATGGCGACGATTACGCGATTCACCGGAACCGTATCGATGCCCTTCACCTGTTGCAATTGTTGGGTGAACAGATCAGCGGTGAAGTAGGGGTCAACGATCGACACGCCCGACTCGTTTGCGAACGGCACGACCGCCCACAGCTTGGGCTGTGGGTATGGGGTTGTCAGCTCAGTCGGCGGCTTGAGGCGTGCCGAGCAGCCGGACAACGCCAATCCACACACGAGCGTGGCCCAAGACATCGCGGCGAGGGACCGACCGCCGGTCTTTGGCGGCATGGGCTGTGCACTTGTCATGGCGTCCTGCCTATCGGCGAGCTCCGCTCGTCGGGGTCGGCCGAGGGTTCGGTTCGGCCGACGAAAGGGTCCGGGCAGCCGGTGACGACTGCCGGCCTGCTCAGTTCGGTTCCGGCGGTCCGGCGACGACAATCCCCGGGGGTGGAGGCTCGGTCACGTTGACCGCACGCCCGGTTGACACCGACCAAACATTGTCCACGCCCGAACGATCCGAGACGAAGTAGACCTTCCCATCAGCCCCCCAGACCGGCTGGAAGTTCGCGAACTGCCCGTTGGTCAGGTTCGTCCGTGCCGTGCCGTCCAGCTTTATCATCCATACATCGGACTGCGCCGGCCTCGTGTTTGGTTCAGCATCCGGTTCCAGGATAGTCACGAAGACGATCCGGTCCCCGCCCGGAGACCAGGAGGGGTTGATGACGGCTGCATTGGCCGCGGAAGCGATTTCCGTGGGATACATCGCCTCGCCGTTGACATAGTCCATTGTCCAGATCGTGTGGTAGCGGCTTCCGCGCTGTCGTGCCCGCTGGAAGAGAATCTTGCTTCGGGCCACGTCCGGGCACCACTCGGGGAACAGCCCGTATCCCAAAAACTGTTGCACGCTCGGCTGCTGCCAGTCAACGACCCAGATCTCCCATCGTTGGGACTGTGAGCCGAACTTGCAGTACGCCAGCATTTGCCCGTCGGGCGACCAGCTCGGGTGCAGCTCGTGATCGTTGTCGGAGGTTATTTTTACGGTCTTCCCGCCCCCGATCGACATCACGTAGATGTCCCAGCTCCCGGCGCGATTCGAGGCAAAGGCTACGTGCCCGCTGTCGGGGCTGATCGCCGGCTGAATATCGTCCGCGGGGTCCCGGGTGAGCTGCGTGACGGTCTTGCCGGTGGTCGACTTCGTATAGATGTCGGACGTCTCCCGGTGCATCGTTGACGCGAAGACGAGCAGCTTTCCTGTGCCATCAATATCGGGGTCGAAGCACGCGCCCTCCGTGGCGAAGCTCACCTGCGCGATGTTGCCGCCGCCGTCGAATTGGCTCCCGGCCTCCACCGAGTCGGCGATCAACTCTCCATAAAGTCCAATGAGCGATGTGTAAGATCGCGACGCGGTGTGCTCGACCGGCGTCCCGGACGACTCGCCGCCGAACTGAACATCACCCGTGTCGGACACGACCCCCGCTTCCGTCGGCGGCGGCGGTGGATCGTAATTCGTTACCGTTGTTGTCTGGTCGCCAGCGTCACTCACCATCGCTTGTGGACCGAACCAGGGGTCGGACTCGGCGCATCCCGTCAGCGCCACCGCGCCGAGTACCACGCTCGCTTGCAGACTCAAGACTCTCTTCAGCTTCACGAGTTGAGCTCCATACCTGATCGGCCGGGCGACACTCCCCGTCGCGCGACACGGCAGCAAATGGTGGTCGTCGGCTCCGCCGAGACCGCAGGCCGGCTCACCCGGCTTCGAGGCGCGCCAGCCGGGGCCAACCCCAGGAAACCACGGCCTCTTATCGGACGAATCTTGAGCCCGGCTTGAGTCCGCATACGGCCCGCTCGGCCGGTCCTTTCGTGTTATCGGTACTTTCTGTCAGCCGCTTCAAACGATCGTGAACACGGATCCCAGATTCAGCTGCATGGGCTTGGCGGAGTTGTACCCTCACATCGCCGGCCGATCGGGGATCAGCTACACTGCTTTGTTCGCCGTTTCGCGGTCGCGTAGCTCAGTCGGTAGAGCAACCGCCTTTTAAGCGGTAGGTCCTGGGTTCGAGTCCCAGCGCGATCATTGGCCGAGCCCGCCGCCGGTCCCGGGAGAACTGATCCGCTCATGCTGGTGCTGCACGTCAACTGGGCTGAAGGGGCGCTGCGACTGTGGGGTGAGTCGTTGCCGGCCTACCTGCGCCGTAATGGAGACGGTCCGGCGATCGAGCCGACCGATGACGCGAGCCGCCTCGCCCTGAGAACCACGGCGGTCGCGGCACCAATACTGGCCCATGACTTCGCGCTGGGGGCGGCCCAACTCAAAGACGTGCTGCTGGATCAGGCGTTGCTGGAGCCGAACGCGGCGGGGGAGGAGCGGGTGATTCGCTTCTCCCTGCCCGGCGACGATCGTGGACCGTGCCCCAGCGATCAGTTGGCCGGTGTCCTTGGTCCCCTTGGTTCGCCCGCCGAGATGAGACTGCTCGAGTTGGAGGTTCCGACGCTTGAGTTGCGCAATGATTGCGCGTTGGCTGCGGCGCTTCGACTCGAGGACATCGGTCCGACTGACGCGGTGGAGTTCGGCCAATCGCTGCGCTATTGGATTGCGGTCGCGCGGTATGTGCTTGAGCTGATCGAGGACCAGCGCTTCATACCGACGCTCGTCCAATCCCGAGGCGACGGCCTGCAGGCTGGATGGCAGCCCTGGCTGCACGACGAACCGGCCCAGACCCGCGTCGGCATCCTCCTCGCGACCATGCCTCCAATCGCCCGCGCCGCCTCGGATGCCAATCAAGGCGACCCCTGGCCGATCCTCGACGAAGCGCTGCGCACACTGACCGACGCCACCGTTCGCGCAGCGCTGATCGACGAGCGCTTCATTGAAGCGATCGAGGATCGCGATGCGCGGTCCGATCCCCACGTTGCATGGTGCGAAGGGTTGCTGGATCGCCGGCGGACCGTCGCTTCCCCTGATGGATCCGAGATCGACCTGTTGCGCGATGTGAGAAGCTGGATCGATCAGCTCGACGAAACGGGTCGCGGTCGCAGTGGGTTCCACCTGTGTTTCCGCCTCGAAGAACCGTGCCTCGGCGATGGGGGCGATGATGCCGACGATGCGGACGCCTTTGCCGCTGGCGACGAGGCGAAATGGCGATTGAGTTTTTTGCTGCTGGCGGACGGCGAGCCGCAGGTCACGATTGAAGCCGCCCAAGTGTGGGCCGGCTCACCGACCACCCAGGGAATCGACGGACGTCGTCTGGATCGACCTCACGAGTTTCTGCTCGCGGAGTTGGGGCGGGCCAGCGGGATCTATCCGTTGATCGAAACGGCGCTCTCCGACCCCCACCCCACGGGTATCGATCTTGTGACGCCGCAAGCGGTGCAGTTTTTGCGCGAGCACCGACCAGTGCTCCAGGACAGTGGCTTCAAGGTCATCGTTCCACAATGGTGGGATCGGCGGACGGGCAGACTCGGCGTGCGCCTCC
>JACZXL010000284.1 GCA_022571635.1 Planctomycetota bacterium | reverse complement strand
CGATCGACGCGGCGATGCTGTCCGAAGCGGGTGTCGCGTATGAACGGATGCCGGCGTCAGTGTTCTCGGCCCGGCCGCTGCCGTTGCTTCGTTTCTTGGGCAACTATCGCCGAACCAAACGAACTGCCGGCGAGCTGATCGAACGCGAGAATGTGCTCGACGTGATTTCGTTGGGAGGATTTGTGAGTGCGCCGGTGGTTGCTGCGGCCAAGGCGAGCGGCGCGACGGTCACGTTGGTGAACCTCGACGATCCGCCGGGCAAGGCGAATCGGTGGATTGCGCGGCGCTGCGATCGAGTGCTGTCGGCGATCGAGCTTCGGGGCGTTGGTGGCTTTGCGCATCAGCGCGTCGCCATGCCGATCCGGCGCAGCAGCGTGGCGTCGTGTGATCAGGCGACCTGTCGGGAGCGTCTGGGTCTTGATCCGGCCAAGCGCACGCTGTTGGTCACGGGCGCCTCACAAGGGGCTGGGAGCATCAATCGGTTCGTGCCGGACTTCGCAGCTGGGCAACCCGGGGCGTTTGCTCAGTGGCAGGTGTATCACCTGGCGGGGCGTTCGTCGGCGGATGAGGTTCGTCGGGCCTATGCCGAGGCGAAGGTTTCGGCCGTGGTCGAATCCTTTCAGAACTGCATGGGCCTGGCGTGGGGTGCGGCTGATCTGGCGCTGAGCCGGGCGGGGGCGAGTTCGGTGGCGGAGGCTTGGGCCAATGCGGCGCCGACGATCTTCATGCCGTATCCATATCACAAAGATCTGCACCAGCGGCGCAACGCCGAGCCGATGGCGGCCCTAGGCGGCGCGATTATCGAGACCGACCGGATCGAGGCGGCCCGGAATGTCGCTGATGTCGGCCCGACACTCGCAGCATTGATGGAGGATGTTGCTCGGCGCGATGCGATGCGGGCGGCGCTGCGTAGCCATAAACCGGCGGACGGGGCCAAAGAAATCGCCCAGATCGTCCTGGGCCCTGGGGGTTCCTGAGGCATCGATTCTGCCCGGTATGACAAGCTCTGGATCGACCTCCATAGCCTAGAATGGTCCATCTGCCTGGCCGCAAGGCGTGGACTGCGACTATGGAATCGACCGCCGGTCGGACAAGATGTGTGGTGCTCGCGCCCAACGCCAAGAGCGTTGACGGACGGCTTCAATCACAATTGGAGCAGCGCCACTGGGACGCGCTCGTCACGGATGTACCGCTTATGGCGATGGCGGAGCTGTGCCTGGCCCAGCGGATGCAATCATCGCGTACGGCTTGGGGGCTGACGAGCGCTGATGGTGTGGCGTTGGTCGTTATTGAGCCGAGCCACTGGTCGGATCTGAGCGTCATGTTGGCCGCGATCAAGCGGTACGTCCCGGTGGTGGGGGCGTGGGCGTTTGAAGACGGCGCGCTGCGTTGTATTGCTGAAGCGGATCGAGACGAGGTGTTGGGGCGCGTCGCCCCGCCGCCAATGACTCGTCCGGACGACGACGAAGATCGCGCATCGGAGGCGTTGGATCCGCAGGTGACGCGCGATGAGATTGCGATGTTGCTTGGCGACGAGAATCAGGAACCCGGCGAATGAGTACGCGACCACCTTCCAGGCGAACCCCACGAGGCCGGGTGGTGATCGTCGGCGATGACCATCAGCAACAGCGACTCGGACGCGGACTGTCACGCAAGGTGATCGGCGCCGAGACGTTGTTCGATGCGGTCGGCGAGGTGACGATCGCCTCGTCGGCTGAACCGGTGGCGGCGGTCGTCGCGCCCCTGGAGATCGTTGAATCGTGTGCGGGCAACCCAATCGAGGCCTTTCGGCGGATCGACCCGTCGATTCGACTGATTCTCATTGCCGCAACCGAAGCGCAACTGCGCGGCGCGGGCGTGGAAACAAACGGGTTCGATGCGGTGCTCGTCGAGCCGTTGGCGGGTGACGACCTCGAACGGGTGGTGAGCGATCCGGATTGGACTGACCACAGGCAAAGCGCAGATGGGAACGACGCCCTTGCGCCGCGGGTAAGCCTGGAGACAAAGACAGCGCAGGGTCCTCAGGACAATGCAGCGGTCGCTGACGGCGTCGTCGCCTCCTTGGAGCCCGGTGTCGCTGAAGATGTGCTGAGCGAGTTGCCGATCCCCGTGCCCGAAGTGGCGACAGTGCCGCGAAGCGATGCGCCTGATTCTGACCTATCGGCCTCAACTGACGGCGAACCGTGTGAGACGGAAACCCTGGGCGACACCGATCTGGTGGAGGCTGTGCTACGCGAACCCGACGGTGTGCTGGAGACGGCGCTGCGGCTGATCAGACAACAAACATGTTGGACGGACCTGTGTCTGACCGCGGAGGCTCCGTCGGGCGATGCCCAGGCGTCGGCGGTCGTGGCTGAGGGCGAGCACAGGTTCGGGGCGATTGCGTCACACCAGGCGGAGGCTGACCAATTGCAGCCGTGGGCGGATTGGCTGGGGCGATGGTTGACGCTGGACCGTCGGTATCGGGATTTTCGCTTGATGTCGTTTCGCGACGACCTGACGGGGGCGTGGAACCGGCGGTTCTTCAACGCGTTCATGGAGGAGACGCTGCGCCAGGCCGCCGCGAAACGCCGTGCAATCACGATTATGGTTTTCGATCTCGACGACTTCAAGCGCTACAACGATGAGTTCGGTCATCAGGCGGGCGACGAAATACTGTGCGAGACGGTTCGGCTGCTGAACTCGGTCATCCGGAAGGAAGACCGCGTGTGCCGAATGGGGGGGGACGAGTTCGTGGTGGTGTTCGCGGACCTGGAGGGATCTCGGGAGCCGGGTTCCGCCCCGCCGGAGACCGTGGAGGCGATCGCCAAACGGTTTCAGATGCAGATTTGTCAGACGAAGTTCCCGAAGCTGGGGCTGGATGCGCCGGGGACATTGAGCATTTCGGGCGGGCTGGCGACGTATCCGTGGGACGGTGCGGACGCGGCGGCTTTGCTGCGTCGTGCCGACCAATTGGCTCTTGAATCCAAGCGCAAGGGCAAGAACGTGCTGACGATCGGGCCTGGGGCGCAGCAGGTGTGCGAGGGTTTGATCTCGCCGCCGGAGCCGGACCGGCCCACCGGCTGAGCGAGGCTGCGCGTTCAGCCGGCGCCGCCGCGGGCCGATACCCTTGTTTGGCATGGCCGGCCGCATCGTCATTCTCTCCGACACCCACCTGGGTCGCCCGAGCTGCGCGGCGCTGTCGGCGGAGGCGCTGCGGCCACTGTGGCGTGGTGCGTCGCATCTGATCGTCAACGGTGATTTGGCGGAAGTCCATCATCCTCAGCACTGGGCCCAAGCGGCGCAGCAGACGATGCACTTGCTGGACTTGTGCGAGCAGGACGCCGTGGCGCTGACGCTGCTCTCGGGCAATCACGATCCATTCATCAGCGAGGTTCGTCACTTGCATCTGGCGGATGGGCAAGTGTTCGTCACGCACGGCGACGCGCTGCACCCGGCGGTCGCGCCGTGGAGCCCCGCCGCAGGACGCATGCGCAAAGCCCATGAAGAAGCGCTGGCCGCGATCGAGCCGGAATCCCGAAATCATCTTGAATCTCGGCTCAAGGCCTCGCAGCATGCCTCGCATGCCGAATGGACGCAAATGGAAGAGGAGGCGAGTCACTCCACCGTGCGCGGAATGCTCCTGCGGCCGTGGGCGATCGTGCAGGTCCTTCACTACTGGACGGTCTTTCCCAAACTCGTTTCAGCCTTCATTGAGGAGCACGCGCCTCAGGCGCGGTTCGCGATCCTCGGCCACACCCACCGGCCGGGAATCTGGGCGATCAACGATCGGGTATTGATCAATACTGGAGCGTTTGGCTTCCCAGGTAAACCGCGAGCAGTGTGTTTGGATGGGGAAACGCTAACGGTCTGGCCGATTCATCTTCGTGGAAAGCGGTATGAATTTGGTTCCAAACCATTGGCTGAATACCAGTTGGAGATTGAATCGCATCATGGTGGTGCTGATCCATCTGCGGTGAAGACGCGCCCCGGCAGTGAGCGCCCCAAAGCAGCGGCGATGTGACGCGAGGCCGCAAAGAGTGCCGCGAGATCGACGCTTGTTTCGTATCCCATTCGATTGCACAGATAGACGAGGTCTTCGGTGGCGAGGTTGCCCGCGGCGTTGGGCGCATAGGGGCACCCGCCCAGTCCGCCGCACGACGAGTCGAAACTGGCGACGCCCAACTGAAGTGCGCGCAGCGCGCAGGCCAGGGCGGTGCCGCGGGTGTCGTGCAGGTGCAGCGTGGTCTGCCCCGGTTCGAGCAATCCGGCTAAGCCTTCATACAGGCGGTCGATATCAGTCGGCACGGCCACACCGATCGTTTCCCCAAGATCGATCTCATCGACGCCCAGGTCCAGCAGTTGTGAAGCGACGTCGCGCACTTGACGGGGATCGATTGGGCCTTCGTAGGGACACGTCACCACGCAACTGATGTACGCTCGAACGGGAAGGCCTGCATCCTTGGCCTGGGCAACCACCGGCTCAAAGCGGCGCAGGGTCTGGGCGATCGTGGCGTTGGTGTTCTTGCGACTGAATGTCTCGGAGGCTGCGGTGAAGATGGCGATCTT
>JACZXL010000047.1:12824-16498 GCA_022571635.1 Planctomycetota bacterium | reverse complement strand
CGAATCTGTTCCGCCAGGAACGCGGCGCATTGCTCGACCTCGGTCGGCAGCGGCGTGCGATTGCCCATCGGCCGGCTCTTGAGCACGTTGGCGATATACACGTCGGGCCGGGCCAGACCCATGGCCTGGATGATCTCGTCGAGCTTTCGCCCGGCGCGACCGACGAAGGGCCGGCCGGTGCGGTCCTCGTGTTCGCCCGGTGCTTCGCCGATGAACATCAGCTCGGCATCGGGCGCGCCCTCACCGAACACGGTCTGCGTGTGGGCCGTCGCTGTGGTGCAGTGCGAACAGGTTTCGTCGTGACGCGTGCGCAGCGCTTCCAGCGCCTCGGCCTTTTCTGGCGGCGTACGTTGTGGCGCGGATTGGGGGGGGGTTACCGCTTGAAACAGCGAAGCTGGTTTGCTGATTGCAGTTGACGGTTGGATCGATCCGGGGGGGATCGTCACTTCGATCTCGACCGCGGCGGCAGGTCCGGGGGCGGAGGCGGGGGCGGGTTCAGACGGCCGGGCGTTGATCGGCACAAAATCCACGCCGAGCAATCTCGCTGTTTCCAGGTGTTGCCGGGCGATGCGATTCAGGTCGTGTTGCTGTGGCATGATCGTGGTCCTTGTCGGTTCATCCAGTTCACCGGAGCGACCCGACCGAAGAGCCCCCCGCTGCTCCAATTTGGGCAGTGTAGCGTGGTCGGGCGATCCACGGATAGGCACTCGTCTTCCTACCGGGCGAACTATTGCTGTGCGAGGGGCCGAGTACTAGACTGGGCGGAGCGATGCTGGGGGTATTCAACACAAGCAAGGAGCGGTCGATGACCTTCGCCAGAAGAATAGAGAAGCTCGTTTTCGGTACGGCACTGGTCTGCATGCTTGGGGGTCAGGCACATGCGGGGCCACCGGACTGGGAATGGATCGTACAGCTTGGCTCAAACGGAACCGATCAGGTCTTCGACGCTGCGCCGGATGGTGCCGGAGGGATCGTCTTCACCGGATTGACAAATGGCAACTTCGCCGTAATAAACAAGGGGCATTTTGATGCCATCGGCGGGGACGTCGATGGCGATGGAAACACAGTTTGCACTATCCAGTTTGGTACCGTCGCAGATGACTCCTGCGAAGCAGTCTCGATCTCGGACAGTTTGGGAATCCTGAAGTTTTTGTTCTTGGGTGGGACTGCTGGCAATTGGGATGGTAACAATGCCGGTCCGTTCGACTATATGTACCTCGAGACCGACGACATGTGCACTGAGGTTTGTCGCGATCAAGTCGGCACAGGCCTGAACGAGGGATTTCTTGGGGTGGACTGTGTCGAAAGAAACTGTGCTGCCGTTGGTTTCCAGGGCACAAACGCTTCCCTCGTGGGCTGGAGTAGAGGTAGAGGCTGCCCGCAGTCGGGATGGGGTGTGCAAGCCAGCTCTTCCGGCACCGATGTCTTCAACGACGTCGAGAGTTTACCCCCCAGCTCCGCCGTCGTGACCGGGTCGTCAACCGGAAATCTGTATAGAAACAACCAGGGCAGCGCCGACATCGTCATCGCCGAATACAACAGCGATGGCTCCACCAACTGGGACCTCCAGATCGGCACCCCCTTCGCGGACCACGGATCGAGGCTTATCGTTGACGACGTGACGAGTGACATCTTTGTCGTCGGGGATACGCTCGGTTCGCTGTTCGATACCAACCAAGGCAGTACCGACGCAGTTGTAATCAAAATCTCGCCTACAGGCGACGTTATCTGGGGTGTCCAATTCGGAACGGATCGGTCGGATATTCCGCACGCCATTACGACCGATGGGTCCGGCGGTGTTTTGGTTGCCGGCGAAACGAGAGGCAACTTAGGTGGAATGAACGCAGGCGCTCGAGACGCATTCGTCGTTCATGTCGACGGTGATGGAAACATAGGACTGGTTCGCCAATTCGGTACAGGTGGAAGCGAAGTCATATATGGCATCGTCCTTGGCAACACCGAAGGCGTCGGCGGACACTTTCTCGTGGCTGGATCGACGACCGGTAGCTTGGGAGGGCCGAACGCTGGAAGTTGGGATGTGTTCGTCGCGAAGTTTCCAATCAACCCCTGCCCGGCCGACCTCGACGGCAGCGGTGACGTTGGCGTGAAGGATCTGCTCGTCTTGCTGGGCGACTGGGGGCCGTGCAAAAACTGCCCTGCCGACTTCGACGGCAGCGGCGACGTTGGCGTTAAGGATCTGCTTGTCTTGCTGGGCGCCTGGGGGCCGTGTCCGTAGCGGCAGTATAGAGGGGCTGCGCGGGACGATTAGTCCTACTGCCCGTTCGAGTTCACTTCATCGGATAGCTTCGCGCGCCACTGCCGCGCCTGTTCGGGGGCGTTTCGCTCATCGTAGAGCACAACCAGGCGCTCGACCGCGCGTTGGGTGCGAAAGTGGTCCTGGCCCAGTCCGTCGACGAGCAATCGCCAGGCGGCGAGCAGCTCCCGCTCGGCCTCGTCGTAGCGGCCCAGTCCCATCAAGCAATAACCCAAATGACAGCGGGTGTCGCCGGTCCACCAGACGTCCGGTCCCTGCAGCCGAATTCGCATGTCCAGCGCTTCGCGCAACGACGGTTCAGCGCGGGCGTAGTCGCCTTGCTCGGCCCAGATGGCCGCCAGGTTGCTCAGGCTCGCCGCCACGCGCGGATGGTCGTCGCCCAACAGCCGGCGGCGCATCTCCAGGGCTTCGGTGGTGGGCAGGATCGCAGCGGCGCGATCGCCGGCGTTCCAGAGCAGAACGCCCAGGTTATGCAGGTAGGTCGCGACATCGGGATGCTCCACGCCGTGAATTCGCCGCAACATCTCCAGCGCATCCCGATGGATTGGCTCGGCGGCGGCGAACTCCCCTCTGGCCCAAAGGACGGCCGAGAGGATATTACGCGCTTCGGCGAGATTCAGATGGTCAGCGTTGTACAGAGTGCCTTCGTGTGACAGAACGTCGCGGGCAAGCGGCTCGGCTTCGTCATATTCGCCGCTCTCGAAGTACATCAGTCCCAGAGCGTTGGCTGCTTCGTCAACCGACGCGTGCTCCGCCCCGAACAGCTTGCGGCGGACGTCGAACGAGCGGCGAAGATGCAGCTCGGCGGCGTCGTAGCGCCCGAGCTGATTATACGTGCGGCCGAACGTCAGGCGCACAGCCGCTTCGATCTCCGGGTTTTCGCGAAACGAAGAGTCGATCTGTTGGGCGGCCGCGTCGAGAACGTCCTCGACCGTCGCCTGCGCGCCGTGCGCATGCTCGCCCGGGCTAGCCTCCATCAGCATGTCGTTGAGAAAGTCGTTGACTGCCGTGGCAATTCGGGCTTGGCGCACCGCGTCCGCACGAGCCGCGACCGCTTGCATTAGCCCAACTGTTAATCCGGTCCCACCGGCGATCAACATCAGCGCGCCGACCGCGCCGGCAATCACGCTCGCCCGGTGGCGGCGCACAAACTTGCGGATTCGATACGCCGCGCTGGGCAAGCCCGCCCAAATGGGCTCGTGGCTTAGATGTCGGCGAACGTCGGCGGCGAACTGCTCGGCGGACGAATAGCGTTGTTCCGGCTCCTTGCGCAGCGCCTTCAGCACAATCAGATCCAAGTCACCGGCGATCCGCCCGCGGAGTCGCTTCGGGTTGTCAAAACGGCGCGTCCGGCTGACGGCCTCCGGCGTAGGTGGAAGCTGTGAAGCGTCCTTGGCAG
>JACZXL010000047.1:11254-12724 GCA_022571635.1 Planctomycetota bacterium | reverse complement strand
AGCGCCTTCAGCACAATCAGATCCAAGTCACCGGCGATCCGCCCGCGGAGTCGCTTCGGGTTGTCAAAACGGCGCGTCCGGCTGACGGCCTCCGGCGTAGGTGGAAGCTGTGAAGCGTCCTTGGCAGCGATCGCATCCGTCGTCCGGGCGACGGCGGTGCTGGGCTTATCCGGTTCGTGCTCACAGATGAGGCGGGGCAGTACTTGGGCGGAGCTGCGATCCGCCGGATACGGCGACCGCCCGCTCAGCAATTCATAGAGCAACACGCCGAGCGAGTACACGTCGCTGGTCGTGGCGACCGGCTCGCCGCGCACCTGTTCGGGGCTGGCGTAGCGCGGGGTCAACACGTGCTGACCAACCGCGGTCATCTCCGCGGTATGCTCGCCGCCTTCGGGGCTGAGCACTTTGGCGATACCGAAATCCAGCAGCTTGGGCTCGCCGTCGCTCGTGACCAGGATGTTGCCCGGCTTCAGGTCGCGGTGAATGACCAGGTTCTGATGTGCGTGCTGCACAGCGGTGCATACGCGGATGAAGAGTTCGAGTCGCTCGGAGATGTTGAGGTGATTCTCGTCGCAGTATCGGTCGATCGGCGTGCCATCAACGTGCTCCATCACCAAGTACGGCCGTCCGTCGGCGGTGGTGCCTCCGTCGAACAGGCGCGCGATGTTGGGATGGTCAAGATTCGCCAGCACCTGGCGTTCGTTTCGAAAGCGGGCGAGGATCTCGTCGGTGTCCATGCCGCGTTTGATCAGCTTGATCGCAACTTGCTTGTCGTACTGCTCGTCGGCGCGTTCGGCGAGCCAGACCGCGCCCATCCCCCCGGCGCCCAGCAGCCGCTGGAGGCGGTAGGGACCGACAAGCTGATTGCTCATGGCGTCGTCCTGCGCCACTTGCTCCGGAGAGGGCGTGGAGAAACCCGGACCCCATGCCGGTTCATCAAGTAATGCGCTAGTGTTCTCATCGCGCGCCAACAAGCGTTCGATCTTGCCGCGAACCGTGGCGTCGTCGCCACACGCGCTGTCCAGAAAACTGCTGCGTTTCTCGGGGGGGTACTCCAGCGCCGCGTGAAACAGGTCTTCCACTTGGCGCCAGAACTGAAATTGAGCAGGTGAGTTATCTTTCATAGCGCACCGACAGGCCGAACCTCCTCCCCCTCCGCTTCCCGAGGATTCCGTACGACATACCAGAAATCGGACCGGGATTCCGCCATGAAAAACCTCAATTGTCTTCGTCCGCGAGTTCGTCCTGCAGCCACGCGCGGCTAAAACGCCAATGCCGCTCCACACTACGGGTCGAGATCCCCAGCGCCTCGGCGGTCATGTCGCTGGTGCATCCGCCAAAAAAGCGCAGCTCGACGATGTTCGCTTTCTGCGGGTCAATCTCCGCCAGACGCGTGAGCGCCTCGTTCAGGGCGATCAGATCAATGTCCTGGCCGGGCAGCGCGACCGTGACTTCGGTCAACGACAGGGC
>JACZXL010000047.1:0-11155 GCA_022571635.1 Planctomycetota bacterium | reverse complement strand
AAGCGCAGCTCGACGATGTTCGCTTTCTGCGGGTCAATCTCCGCCAGACGCGTGAGCGCCTCGTTCAGGGCGATCAGATCAATGTCCTGGCCGGGCAGCGCGACCGTGACTTCGGTCAACGACAGGGCCTTGCCGCCGCCACCTCGCTTGACGGCGCGATGTTCCAGTGCGTGGTTGATCAGGATTCGCCGCATGATCTTGGCGGCGACACGATAGAAGTGCTTGCGGTCCGTCCAGACGGGATCGCAGTCCGCCAGCCGCATGTACGCCTCGTGGACCAGTGCGGTGGCCTGCAACGTGTGGTCAGCTCGTTCGCGGTGGAGATAGCCATCGGCGATGGCCCGCAACTCGTCGTAGACGAGGGGGAGCAATCTGGCCAATCCGTCGTCTTGACCACCTTGACCACCTTGACCACCTTGTCGCAGGTCGGCCAGGACTTGAGTGATCTCATCCTTGGCAGCGGTCTTCACCGTATTTCTCACAAAAGCGCGGCCTTTTTTGGCGGAGTCCGGTCCGGATTCCTGCCTGGTCTAATGAGTGAGCCGGACGGACCGACTCAGGCGTTCAGTATAACCGCCTCGCTTTGGGAACCCCCAGGAAATCCGGATCGCACAGACCGCCGATTCGCGACGACGAACCGGGTTTCTCAGAGGAGAAAAAAATGCGTTATCTCATCATCCCAGTTCTTGCAGCGGTATCAACAGTCCTGAGCACCGCTCCGGCTCATGCCGATATCGGTCATCAGCTCTACGAACTCCTGGCCGACGACGGTGCGATCGGCAACTGGTTCGGCTTCTCCGTGGCGATCAGCGGCGCCACCGACCTCATTCGTACCGCGCCCACCGGGACCGCCCGAATGCATCAAACCACTCGTGCTTCCAATAGTACGGTCGTGGGGAGCGTTTTCGTATATCCGTAATGCAACGTTCGACAAACAGCACAGGAGGAAAAATCATGTGCAGCAAGAGATTCATGTCCGTCGTGTTCCTGGCCATTGTGGGGGTGGTTCTTTTGGTGTTCTCTTCGGGCCAGGCGGCCCCTGCGTTAAGCAGCCCTGAGGGAACATTTATTCTCACCGTGACCGCCAAGGGAACGCCGCCGTTCCAAGAGATCATCACCCTCCACAAGGGTGGAACCATTTCGGAGACGAATACCACACTCCATCCCAACAGCGCTAACCCGTTCTTCCCCTTTAACGGCAGCGATGGGTACGGGGCGTGGAAGCGTGGCCCCGCCGGCACCGTCATCTTGAAGGTCGTCAAAATGGTCTTCGACGGCGATACGAACCAGCATGTCGGCTACCTGGTGGTCGACGGGATAGCGCTCATTGTCGGCGACACCTTCACCAATTTGGAATCCGATGTCAACATTCTCATCGGACCGGACTTGTTCAATCCGTTCGAGATCATCCCGCTCGGCTCAACCGATGCAGTGGGCACGCGCATCACTGTCAATTAGCACGACGACCATGATGATTGATCGTGACCCGCCCCGGCGCGTGGAAAACTCCGGCTCCGAGTACCACAATCGCACCCCCGGCCAGCACTGGCCGGGGTTTTTCGTTCGGATAGCAAGGTCGGAACCTCAGATCTCCTCGCCCTACTCGTCAACTGGGGGTCGTTTCCGTCAAGATGGCATCGTGGCATCGTGGCATCATGGCATCGAGTACAAACTCGTTGAGCCGTGGGCCGGAATCTTCCTGTTTAGCGGGTGACGCGCAGCGTCCCTTTCCCCCTTAGCGGGTGACGCGTCCCGACTCCGTCGGGATCGGGATGATCGCGAAGATAAGGGATTGGGGATGACCGGGGTGCCATGCTTCATCCCCGGTCCTCCGGGGGGAAGCATGCTTTGCCCTAGAAAGGGTCAAAGCATGGCACCCACGCATCGTGGTATTGAGGCAGCCTTCCTGGTCTCATCGGGCTTGATCGGAATACTTCTTCGTGTTACGGCCAGCCCGTGGTACGCTGTTGCCATCCCGCTGCACGGGGACGCCTGAGCCGGGGGCGGCGGTCCCGATTCGATCGGGATGCCGCCTCTACTTGGAAGGAAATTGAGCGATGTGGTTCAAGTCGAACTTCACAATCCCGGCGGTCGCTGCGATTAGTTTCTGCCTCATTGGCCCGACAGCTCCCGCCGCAGCCGACATCCTCCACGTTCCCGGCGACTTTCCGACCATTCAGGCGGCGTTTGATGCGGCCATGGATGGTGACGAGGTGGAGGTCCATCCTGGCGCCTACTTCGAGACGATCAACTTCCTCGGCAAGGCCATCACGGTGTACAGCACTGACGGCCCTGACGTGACGATCATCGATGCTGAACAAACAGGCACGGTGGTGACCTGTGACAGTGCAGAGGGGCCGGACACGGTTCTCGACGGCTTCACGATCACCGGTGGCAATGCCTACCGCGGCGGCGGGATGCGCAACATGGACAGCTCCCCTACGGTCACCAACTGCACCTTCATCGGGAACGAAGCGATCTACGGCGGCGGCATGGGCAACTCTTCCAGCAGCCCGACGGTGACCAACTGCGTGTTCACCGAGAACTCTGCCGTCGAGGACGGAGGGGGGATGCACAATCGGCAAGATTCACACCCCATGTTGATAGACTGCACCTTCACCAACAACCTCGCCAACTTTAACGGTGCCGGCGTCTTCAGCGTCTTTAGTTGTTCGCCAACGGTTGTAAACTGTCGATTTGAGGGGAATATGTGCGGCCATGTCGGTGGTGGGTTCGGCATTCGGAAGGATTGTCATCCGGTGCTGATCAATTGCAGTTTCATCAACAACACCGCTGGCGATTTCGGCGGAGCGATACGATCCGGGAATACGGGCTCCAGCCCCACCGTCATCAACTGCTTGTTCGTTGGGAATACTTCCCAGATCGGAGGTGCGTATGCGGCCGGGACCGACATTCCTGGTCAGCCCGGTCTCGGCCTGATCCATAACTGTATATTCTGGGGCAACGTCGCTCCGCTCGGACCTCAGATCGCCCTCAACGGGAATCACGCCGCGGATGTGACCGTGACATTTAGCGATGTGCAAGGCGGTGAGGCAGAGGTTTATGTCGAGAGCGGCTTCACGTTGACGTGGGGTCCCGGAAATCTCGACGCCGATCCGCTTTTCGTCGCCCCCGGAAGTGGCGACTTTCGCCTGATGCCCAGCTCACCGTGCATTGACGCCGCGGACAACACGGCCGTGCCGAAGGGAATCGACACTGATCTCGATGGCAACCCACGCTTTGTTGATGACCCGAGCACCAAGGACACCGGCTTGGGCGACCCGCCGATCGTAGACATGGGCGCGTATGAGTTTCAGCCTGCCTTATGCACGGTCGATCTCGACAACAGCGGCGACATTGGCGTGAAGGATCTGCTCATCTTGCTGGGCGCCTGGGGGCCGTGCCCGCCGAAGGGAGATTGTCCCGCCGACTTCGATGACAGCGGCGACGTTGGCGTGAAGGATCTGCTCTTCTTGCTGGGCGCCTGGGGGCCATGTCCGTGAGGAAGAAGGCACTAGGCACTGGGCACTGGGCACTGGGCAGTAGGAAGATGACATCAAGGGGGGAGAAGAAGGCCGGGGGCTGGGGGCTGGGGGCTGGGGGCTGGGGAGAAGAATCCCAGGGATGGAATCCCTGGGCTTTCGGGAAGGGCGGTTTATTGTGTTTGGAAATGCTCGGCGCTACCGATCGAAGATTCGTTGGCGAACGGACTGCAGTTGCTGAAGCTCGACGCCTTGGGGTTTGTAGCGACGGTGGGCGGTATCGAAACATCCCCGGCTGATCAGGAGGGCGGCCGGGCAGCGGACGCCGGTTTTGACCGCCAATTGTTCCAGAAGACGTCGCTGGGGCGCGTCAAGTCCCAAGGCGCGACCGAGGCGTCGCATGGTTGGGCCCTGCCGAACGTGATCCCGCCGAACGAGGCTTAGCACGCCGACTGCCACCAACGCCATAGCCATCGCAATAACCAGACCTGCGACGAGGAACCTTCCCTGCCCGAACCACCACGGTTCGCGCAGCGGGTGTAGGGTCACTCCAAGTTGAAGCGCAGCGAATTGAATCGAACTCAACGCGATCATCATGGCGCTGCTCCGACCAAAGTCCTTGGGCGATGAGCGAGGAATCGCGCCGCGGCCTCTGCGCGGCTGCGCACGTCGGGAAACCGGTCCTGCGCGGCGAGCTGTTGTAGCTCGCCAGCTACGCCGATCGCTCTTGCACGTTTGGCGACCCACACGCCGCTGATCCGATGCAATGGATCAGGGTCGGCCAACATCGCGCGAAGTTGGGGTAATCCTTTGGCGGGTATGACGGCGAGCAGCGCCCGGACCGCGTTGGCGCGTGGACGATTCTGACGAGTCGTAACCATCGGAGCGATGCGTTCAATGCCGCGACGATCCAACCGCATCAGCGATTCGATCGCGTTGGCCCGGACACGGGCATCATCGTGCCGCAAGGCTGCGCGAATCGCCTCGACGCTGGGGGTCGATCGCACATCCCTCAGGGCGACCACCGCCGCTGACACCACGTGCGGATCGGTTCCGCCCGACTGGACGATCAGCTCGCGCTGCAGCGCGGCGCTCCACCGCAGCCGCCTGACCAGATCGATGGCCCCAAGTTTCTGACCTCGCGCGCCGTCGACGAGCATCCGCGTGAGCCCGGCCAGCATCGCCCGACGGTCATTGGCGGCGACCGCATGGGCGGCGGCCAACCGGTCGTTGTGTGCCAAATCCAACCAGCGCTGGAAGAAGCGTCCCGCGCCTCGGTGCGCCAGCATCGCGGTCGCCTCACGAGCGATACCCGCATGTGGACTGCGCTCGAGTCGGCGAACCAAGTTCTCATTCCCAGCGTCGGTCTGGGCCACACATCGGCGGACCGCGACGGCGGCCACCGCTTCGTCACGATCGAAGCAGAACTGCTCAACGGCCCGGTCCACCGTGATCGAATCATGTCCAAGCAGCGCGACGAGCGCAGACATCCGCCCCGCCGGCGACGGAAGCGCGATCAGATCCGCCAGGCGCTCGATCCGCGCCGTCGCGCGCAAGCTCAGGGCGGTAATCAGGCGCACGAGGTTCACCTGGGCCGCAGCGGGAAGGCGAACGGCCGTGGCCGGCGGCGGGACGCAGCGAGTCGGCCGTTCGACCTGGCGCATGGCTCGGCGCCGCGACGGCGCGAGCAAAAGGTGTCCGTTCTCCAGGACGTCGGCCAGGGCGTCGGGTCCGTCGATTCGATTCAACTGCCGGGCCGCCGATCGCTGCAGGGCATCCACCGTCAGCCAGGGAATCAGGCTGCGACGCACCGTGGATCGGCCGAGCTGGGACACCGCCCCGCGCAGCAGGTACAGCGCGGGATGATCGGGCTCGGCCAGGATTTGGGCCAGCATGGGGCCGGGTCGAACCGCCAGCAGCGCCGCCGCCAGCAGAATCTCGTCGAAGCGATGATTCCGGTAGGCGAGCAGTCCCGCCGACACGGCTTCGTCTAACCGCAGCCTCCCGAGGGGCTGAAGATCGCACCACGCGCCCGGGCCGGCCGTGGCCTCGACGACGCTGAGGATCACCTGAGCGGTCCGCCGGCCGACGTCCTCCATTCGCGATTCCACAAGCGGGGCGATCAGATCAACACACTGGGCCAGGGCCAGTTCCTGGATGAGATCAAGGGCATTGAGAATCGGCTGAAGGCGGCCTTGGCGGACGATGCTGTGAACGACGGGCCGCAGGTCGTTTTGCACGTCACTCAGCATTGGATATGCCCAAGGACCGAGCCGGTGCAGGCGCTGAATGACGGCGGCAGCGGCGGCTGGGCGGCCGGTGCCGAGCAGGGCCCGGCAGATCGGCTGCTGCTCGTTCGGTTCGGTCGATGATAGGGATTGGGCGAGGACAGCGGCGACCGCCGAAGCGGGTTCGTTATGCAGCAGAGCCAGTCGAGCCTCAAGCGAAGGCATGTGGGGGAAGGGCAGGAATCGGTGGGGTCGGCTACTTGGGCGGCACACCTACAACTTGGGGGTGACACGGCACCACCCACGACCAGTTGCATTTCATCGGACCAAGACCGCTGACTTCTCCACTCCTAGAATATTTGGAAATTTAGGTTGCCTTCAGCCGAAGTTCCGCAACAATGCTGATCAGTCAAAAGGAGGTGGAGAAGACTCGTTCTCCTGATTTTGTAAGGGTGGTGTATGAGTCTTCCAGCCAAGTCAACGAGCCTACAGGCCTACAATATGCTTCTGTACCGCGGTGTCCTGCACCCCGAGTTTTTCGGGATCGAGGGCCGGTATCAGATCAAATACGGCGAGTATGACTTCGAAGCGTGGATCTTCCGCGGCGGTCATGCTCTGCGCTTTCAGCATGAGGATATCAGCGTCTCGGAGATCATCTACGACGACGTCGAGAGCCTGCCCGAGCGCGGCTTGGTCAGCACGCTCCCCTGTGCCGGAGAGAAGGACCATGAAGAGAAGTTCGGCGAGCGCATGGTCTACATGACCTCGATGCAGACCGAGGTCCTGTCCGACCATCTTTACCTGGGCACCTACCAGGAGATGATCGAGCACGCCCGCAACGCGCAGACGCTGCTGTCAGTCTGGAACGATCACATCGGCAAGCCGAACATGTCACTGCTGGACATGCAGCGGCACCGGGACCAGATGCACGTGCAAAGCTATCACCTCCGCAGCGATTGCGGGTTGGTCCTGCGCACGCAATCGATCTTCCAGCTCAAGGATGAAGACGACGTGGACGAGCCCACCGACGACGAGGCGGCGCCGCAATAAACGTCCGGCCCTGGGCGGCGCCTCCAAGACAGACCTGCTTCAACCGCAGAACGAAGATCGAACCGACTCATACGAATTCGAAGTAATTCTCAGGCGTTGACCGGGTGCCATGCTTCATTCGCGCAGCGGTGAAGCATGCTTTGCCCTAAGGGGTCAAAGCATGGCACCCGCCTGCGGACCAATTGCGATTCGTATCAGCCGTCGGTGAGGGGCGCGGCGTTGTCTTGATCGACCGGCGTCGGGGCCGCGGTGCCCGGGACCTGCCCCGGCTGCCAAATCTCGGTGATCTCCTGCCCGTCGCACGCCCGCCGCATGAGCAGATACACAATCGTCGAGCCGCTGAAGTAGTTGGCGAAAACATACCCGCCGACCAAGCCGACGACGACCGTGTGCCAGAACGAAACGAACCACCCCGCCACCTGGCTATGGAACGAGATATGGACCGCCATCGTCTCGCCGGTGAGATCGAACAGTGAAGCGCCGCCCGCGGCTGCGAACGCTGAGTTGTCAGACCACACGCCGATCAGACCCGCGGTGAAGTTCAGCATCAGCGAGGCGATGAAGCTTATAACGACAAAACCAATGGCCAGGCCGATCAGACCGGTGAGCCCATAGCCCAGCAGATGCAGCGGCCGACCCAGCACATACGCATACGCCCGCTGCTGGGCATCCGCGGCATCACAGTTCTCGCAGGCGACGGCCGGCACCAGCAGGCTGAACCCCAGCGCATAGCCGATGACCAGGAACGCCACGCCGAAGCCCGCCAGCAACGCCAGGCCGTACAAGACGCCGCCCAGCACGTCGATCCACGGCAGCGTCAGCAGCCATCCTCCCAGCACCAACAACCCGGCCAGGGCCGCGGCGATCAACAGTGGAAGCAGCAACGAGAACAGGAGCGATCGCCAACTGCCGATCGCGAAGTCCACGCCGTCCTGGGCGCGCAGTTTCTCCTCCAGGCCGACCTCGCAGGCGGTCATCCTCGACAGCGCCCCCCCGCCGAACGCAAGCACCACGATCAGCACCAACGCGTACACAATCGTGAAAGCCTTGTGATCCCGCCACAACGCCTCGGGCATATGCAGGTACAGATCTTCGACGGCGTCGAAGAACGCCCGCGGTTCAACCAGGACGATCGCGCGAATTACGTCGCTGAACCCATCGGTCACATGACGCGCCGTCGCCTCGAACGTACCTCGAGGCCGAGCTTCCTCGAGCCCTTCCATCGTGTGGACGTAGTCGGCCTCGTCGAGTGTGAGCGGTACTTCGTCCCCCTCGACGGCACGGCGCTTCTGGAGATAGCCCCGGCTCACGAGGGCCATCACCTCGTGCGCTTCAAACTCCCAATCCGCAGGATCGCCGTCAGGTTGGTCGGCGTCGTCCACATACGCGAGGATCGCCGACTGGTACGTCGTCCGGGCCCGCCGAGCGTCTCCATCCGTCCACAGCCCCGCGGTGAGGCCCTCGGGATGGATCGTCGGCTCGGTTGCCCAGTCCCAGGCGCGGCCGGCCACCATCAACGCCGCCACCATCACCAGGCCCAACGCCAGTCGCGGCGGCTGAAACCCCATGGTCACCGCCCGCAGGATCTTGGGGAACCCGAACACCTGGGCGAACTCGACCTGCTCCACGATCGTGCGGCGCTGTGTATCAGCCACGAAACCACCTCCTTGAGGAAGCTCCCGGTTCGATGAGCGATGCTACCACCCCTGGGATCGGCTCACCAAGGCGTCCGTATCCAGCCGGGACGCCGACAGCACCAATCCGGTGCAATATCGGGTAGAATGTCCCCTTGCAATGATGAATCGGACACCCCCTGTGGTCGCGCCGACGACATGGGGCCCGGTGAGACAACTTTGTGAAAGGAGAGTCCCATGGCCTTCACCCTGCCCGATCTGCCGTATTCACATGACGCTCTGGAGCCGCACATCGACGCCCAGACCATGCAGATTCACCACGGCAAACACCACAACGCCTATATCACCAAACTCAACGACGCCATCGCCGGTAAAGCGGCGCTCGAATCCAAGACCATCGAGCAATTGATCGGCGATCTGGACGCCGTGCCCGGCGATATCCGAGGCGCTGTCCGCAACAACGGCGGCGGACATTACAACCACCGCCTGTTCTGGACGATCATGGCCCCGGCGGGAAGTGGGGGCGGCGGTGAGCCGTCCGGTGAATTGGCGGAGGCGATCAACGCGTGCTGCGGATCGTTCAGCGACTTCAAGACGAAGCTCGCCAACGCCGCCGTGACGCGCTTCGGCTCCGGCTGGGCGTGGCTGACCGTCGGCGAGGACGGCTCGCTTGGCGTGTGCTCTACGCCGAATCAAGACAACCCGCTGATGAAGGGTGTGTGCGATTGCCCCGGCACGCCGATCCTCGGGCTCGATGTCTGGGAGCATGCGTACTACTTGAACTACCAAAACCGTCGGCCGGACTACATCGCCGCCTGGTGGAACGTGGTGAATTGGTCCGCCGTCGCCGAGCGCTTCGCCAATGCGAAGTCACTCGCGGCGGTGTAACACGCCCAGGCGGCGCGATAGTCGTTGACGGGAAGCCCACGGGCTCGAGCCCGTGGGCATCGGCGTAACGTGTGCATCGTTCTCGCACGAGCTTGGCAGTTCGCAGCCGTCGAATCGACCCTCCGGGCCTCATCACGAGCCTGTACAATGTGGCCATGACTACCCCCACGGATCACCGAATCGTGCCGATCGCTCTGCTTGCGACACTGTTCATGCTGCTCAGCCACGCGGTCGCAGGCGGCGATGACGAACCTGCTCAACCCCAATGGTTCAAAGGCAATACCCACACCCATACCTATTGGTCCGATGGCAACGCTGCCCCGGAGCACGTGATCGATTGGTACGTCAAGCACGACTACGACTTCCTCGTGCTGTCGGATCACAACATCCTTTCGCACGGCGAAATGTGGTACCCACTGGACAGAAACGATTGGCGGCCGCTGCGCCCCGAGCATGTCGAAGATCTCGAACGAAGATTCGGCCCGGATTGGGTGCAAACGCGCACCACTGATGATGGGACGAAAGAGATGCGCCTCAAGACGCTACCGGAGCTGCGGGCGAAGTTTGAGCGGGCCGGCGAATTCATCATGATCCAAGGCGAGGAGATCACCGATCAATTCGACCGCGACCCTATTCATGTCAATGCGATCAACCTGCAGGAGCTGATTGAGCCACAAGGCGGCGACTCCGTACGCGAGACGATTCAACGCAACATCGATGCGGTCATCGAACAATCGCGGCAAATCAACCGCCCGATGCTCGCGCACCTGAACCATCCAAACTTCGGACACTCACTGACGCCGACAGATGTGGCCGCCATCAAAGGCGAACGGTTCTTTGAGGTCTACAACGGGCACCACAGTGTGCGCAACCACGGCGACGACAACACCCCGAGCATGGATCAGATGTGGGACATCGCGCTGACACTTCGATTGACCGAGTACGATCTCGGATTGCTCTCCGGCTTCGCGACCGACGACTCGCACCATCATCACGGCCAGGGACGCACGTCACAACCGGGGCGCGGCTGGGTGTGGGTGAAGGCGGACGAGCTCACGCCGAACGCGATCGTCTCCGCCTTGCGGGCCGGTGATTTCTACGCGTCCACCGGCGTGATGCTGAAAGATCTCGGTTCGAGCGATCGGACATTATGGCTTGAAATCCAGCCGCAGGACGGCGTGACATACACGACTGAGTTCATCGGGACGCGCTGGCGAGACGGCGCGGTCAGTGCGGTGGGAGAAGTGCTGGCCACATCCAACGAGCTGCGGCCACGGTATGAAATGACCGGCGACGAGCTGTATGTCCGCGCACGTGTGACTTCGTCGCGCGAACACCCCAATCCCTTTGCCGGGGGTGATATGGAAACGGCGTGGGTGCAGCCGGTGCTGGGGCAGGCGAGGGGAAACATAACGGCACACGAACCTGGTCACTGAAGTGACCAGGCCTCGCGGTGCGGCGGCGGCGATGACCTAATGGTCGTGCGTCTCGAGCGGAACCGAGCACCAACCGCGATCGGGTGAATCTTCATTCCCGGCACGACGCCGTCCCGTGGGCGCGGGTGTTGCCGACGGCGCGGCCCGGGTTGCGCGGTGGTCGAGCGCCGCTTCGATTCGGGCGGACAGATCGCGCAGATGCGCCGTCACGATTGCGTTGTCTGCGGCCGCGCTGTCACAGCCCTCGATCGACGCGCCCAGCGCGACCAACTCCGCCCGAGCCAGCGCCGGCAGATCGGAATTCGCGCTCGGATTCTCGATCAACGACCCGAGCATCTGAACATACGTCCGCTGAAGATTGCGGCGATAGATGTCGATATCCATGGGCTTGTCGTTCAGTTCGCTGTAGATGCCGTAGCGCAGATCAGCCAACATTT
>JACZXL010000046.1 GCA_022571635.1 Planctomycetota bacterium | reverse complement strand
CCTCTGATAACAAGAGAACGTGAGATACCTTCCCTGACCTGCGATCTCAAGTCGCTTGAGGCGTTTGCGATGTGTCTGCGGCGTCATCTTGTCACTTCAGTAGTCTTGACTCCCACCGTTCATGCTTCGCCCGGACGGGTCGAAGCATGGCACCCCGGCACCCAGATATCGTTAGGTTGGCAAGCCCTGGCGGATCACGTGCTCCATCGCGTCGCAGAAGCGATCCAACTCCGGCCGCGTGGTGTACACGCTCGGTGAGACGCGCAGGCCCTGGAACTCCGCGTGCTTGATCGCGGTCGTGAGAATGCGATGCTCACTCCACAGCCAGTTGTTCAGCTCACCGCTATCCACGCCGTCGATCTGAACCGTCGCAATACCACAGGCGAAGCCCGGCTTGAGGCTCGTATGCAAGCGCACGCGATCGTGGGCGAGGAGGCGGTTCGCCCAATAATCGCGCAGGTAGATCAGCCTTGCTTCTTTACGCTTCGGCCCGATGCCTTGATGAAAGGTCAGCGCCTCGGCGATGGCCAGGTAGTTCGCAGCCGGATGCGTGCCGATCTCTTCGTACTTACGGATGTTATTGTCCCCCGCCTCCGGAGCGGCCATCATCGGCCAGAGGTCGTGAATCTTATCGCGGCGCACATAGAGCAGACCGGTGCCGTGCGGGGCAAACAACCACTTGTGTAGGCTTGTCGCGTAGTAGTCGCAATCGAGGTCCGACAGTTTGAAATCAAAGTGGGCCAGGGCGTGCGCGCCGTCGACGATGACGGGAATGCCTCTGGCTCGGGCCATCGCCACCACCGCCCGCACCGGCAGTATCTGCCCGGTCAGATTGATCATGTGGCACATGAGAATAACCCTGGTCCGCGGCGTGATGTGCTGCTGGAACAACGAGACGATCTGAGATGGATCTTCTGAGACCACGGGCGCCGCAAACTGCTTCAGCACAATCCCCTCGCGGCGCTGTCGCTGCTTGAACGTGTCGAGCATGCGCGGATAATCCTGCGTCGTTGTCAGCACTTCATCGCCCGGCTTGAGGTCGATGCCAAACTGACAGATCTGCAATCCTTCCGAGGCGTTGCGCGTCAGTGCGATTTCCTCGGGATCACAGCCGAACTCGCGCGCGAGCCGCTCGCGCACTGCTTCGCGCTGCGGTTCGAGCACCCGCCACATGGTGTAGGGCGGCGCGGTGTTGGAGTAATCCAAGTGCCGTTTCATCGCCTGCTGGACGATCGCCGGCGAGGGGCTCACGCCGCCGTTGTTGAGGTTCACGATGCTGCGATCGACCGTGAACGCCTGGCTGACCTCAAACCAGAAGTCTTCGTCAGCCGCGATCGTTTGGGGCGAGCCGGGATACTGCGAAAGCTCGGTGGCCGCCCCGAGCGCTCGCGCCACCCGAGCCGGATCGAGATAGGCAACCGCCAGCGCAGAGACGGCCGGGACTGACATCGCACCGAGGAATTGACGTCGATTTTGCATCGTGACACCTCCGTTTGTGGAGGCGATTGTACCGTCATGCGCCCGGTCCCGATAGGTCCGCGAACAACGGGCTTGCGAGCGTACGGTTGGCATCAGCCGGCGTTTGACGCGATAATGCCTCGACCGAACTTCGCCCCCACTCATCGAACCTCTGGAGAAGAACATGAACACGACAACCGCACATCACGTCACGCTGGCCGTCATCGTCAGCCATGCACTAGCACTTACAGCCTTCGCTCAAGGCCGATTCGACGACGTCCAGATCAAGACCGTCAAGGTCAGTGACAACGTCTACATGCTCGTTGGTTCGGGCGGCAACATCGGCCTATCCATCGGCGAAGACGGCGCGTTCATGATCGACGATCAATTCGCGCCGTTGACTGAGAAGATCCTCGCTGCGGTGCGCACGCTCACTGATCAGCCCGTGCGGTTTCTCATCAACACACACTGGCACGGTGATCACGTCGGCGGAAATGAGAACCTCGGCAAAGCCGGGGCAATCATCGTCGCGCATGAGAATGTCCGCGAACGTATGAGCACCGAAGCCTTCATGGAAGCGTTCAACCGTACCGTGCCCGCATCACCCGAAGCGGCGCTGCCGGTCGTAACATTCACCGATGCGATCACCTTCCACTGGAACGGGGACGAGGTGCATGTTTTCCACGTCGAGCCCGCCCACACCGATGGCGACTCGATCATTCACTTCCGCCACGCCAACGTGTTACACACGGGCGATACATTCTTCAACGGAATGTATCCCTTCATCGACGTATCCAGTGGCGGTTCGATCGACGGCGTGATCGCGGCGGCCGACACGGCCCTGAAGTTGTGCAACGATCAGACGCAGATCATTCCCGGCCACGGTGAGTTGGCAGATGCCGATGACCTCCGCGCCTACCGTGAAGTACTCCAAGCGGTGCGCGATCGTGTACGTTCATTGGTTGATGCGGGCAAGACGCGCGACGAAGTGATCGCCGCCAAACCCAGCGCCGAGTTCGACGCCGATTGGGGCGGCGGTTTCATGAAGCCGGACGTCTGGGTCGGCATCGTCTACGACGGAATGACGAAGAACTAGCTTGCCGTTCTTGTCCCCCTCTCCTCCCGGGAGAGGGGTTAGGGGTGAGGGCTCTTCCTGCACGAAGGCGGCGACCGGCACCTCCAATTCGGCCAGGAACGCCCTCATTTGGCCGCTACGAACACCGATTGAAGATTTCCTTTGTTGAGCACTCCAATCGACGGTTATGATCGAAATGACCGGATGTCACTTCGATCTAGCTAGGAGGCGTTCGATGGGCGTTTCGACACAAGTGTGGAGCGTTGCTCTTTGCTGCATTCTGGTTCCCAGCATCGCGTGGGCCGGGGACGACCCTCCGGAGTTCATGTTCCAATGGGGTTCCAACGGCGCGGGCGAAGGCCAGTTCTCGGGGCCGCACGGGATCGAGGTCGACGACGAGGGCAACGTCTACGTCGTCGACACCGGCAACCATCGCGTCCAGAAATTCACCAGCGAGGGAGATTTCATTTTGACATGGGGCTCCTTCGGGCCTGGAGAAGGGCAGTTCAATCATCCCCACGGGGTCGGCATCGGTCCCAAGGGGCACATCTACGTCGCCGAGACCGGCAACAACCGCGTTCAGAAGTTCACGAGCGATGGCGTATTCGTGACAACATGGGGATCATTCGGCAACGGTGACGGACAGTTCCAGCATACCCACGGCCTTGCGGTGGACAGCAACGGAAATGTCTTCGTCGCCGACCGGGACCAGAATCGTGTCCAGAAGTTTACAAGCGACGGGACCTTCATCATGGCTTGGGGAACAACCGGCACCGGAGATGGAGAGTTCACCGGCACGAACGGCGTAGCGATCGACTTACAGGACAACGTCTTCGTCGGCGACAGCAGCCCGCGGATTCAGAAGTTTACCAACGACGGCGACTTCATCACCGCTTGGGGTTCCTCCGGCGCCGGAGACGGTCAGTTCAACTTCCCGCGCGGTCTCTCGACGGATGAGTTTGGAAACGTCTATGTTGCGGACCGCAACCTCCATCGCATGCAACGGTTCACGGGCGTCGGAGAATTCATCACAAAGTGGGGGTCGTTCGGCACGGACCAGGGCCAGTTCAGATCTCCCTACGCCGTAAGAGCCAGTGGAGACGGATTCGTGTACGTGGCCGACTCGAGCAACCATCGCGTGCAGAAGTTCCGCGTGATCCCGTGCCCCTGGGACCTCGACGACAACAACATCGTTGGCGTGAAGGACCTGCTTATCTTGCTGGGCGCCTGGGGGCCATGCCCGCCGAAGGAAGATTGTCCCGCCGACTTCGACGACAGCGGCGACGTTGGCGTGAAGGATCTGCTCATCTTGCTGGGCGTCTGGGGCCCGTGCGAGTGAGATAGGTTGCAGTGCTCGGCGGGTAAACGTCGGCTGTTCCCATGCTGCGGATATGCCGCAAATCCCAGCCCCCCCACAGATTGACCGCTACATTGATGCGGCGCGCACCGTCAGAGAATCCCCGTCGGCTGGGACTTTCGGTCACGGTGTCCCAACGTCCGAAATCCTGTCAAGACGTCTCCGGCACAGGTCGATAATGCGCAATCCAAGGAGCTATGCACCATGAACGAGAACGCAAAAGTATCGATGGACTTCGCGAAGATACACGTTGATAAGCTTGCCAAGCTCAGCACCCGTAAGGTGGCCATGAATCCGGTCGAAGACGTGATCCGTGAGCTGTCGGTCGTCATCTACCACGTCGGCGAGGCCATCGTGCAGCAACTCGCCGAAGAGTCGCAGAAGGCTCAGTCGCACTCCAAGGCCGCCTGATCAGTCACCGGCGCCGCGCTGGGCAGGGCACAAGACGCGCAAAGAAGTGATCGCCGCCAAACCCAGCGCCGAGTTCGACGCCGAATAGGGCGGCGGTTTCATGCAGCCGGACGTCTGGATCGGCATCGTCTACGACGGCATGGTGAAGAACTGAGCGCGGCCCCAAGTCTCAAAACAATTCACCTATTCACGGTGGACCGTCGCCACCCTCCGCCTCAACAACGCGGGTTGCCACGCCGTCTTTCAGATACCAGATCCCTTTCATGGATATGAAGTACACGCCCGTTCCATGATCTTCCACAGACCACGGCGCGTAATAATTTGCCGCAAGCGCGTCTTCAAGTGTTGAGGGAGCCGACGACGGCGCCTCCTGCTCGCATCCGACCAGAAGAAGAACGAGGATTACGGTCCATCGCATACTGCACCTCCCGCCCCGGCTCACAAACCCGCACGGTCGGAACGCCCATCAGGCTGCCACGATCTGTCACCTGCGCCGACCGCTCTCCTGAACTGTTCGTTTGAGAATGGAGCCGATCGGGATCGAACCGACGACCTGTCGCCTGAGGCGACCGCTCTCGGCAACTGATACTTCACAAGTGGAGCCGATCGGGATCGAACCGACGACCTCTTGCATGCCATGCAAGCGCTCTCCCAACTGAGCTACGGCCCCATGTTGGTCTGCGGGCGCTCGGCCCGCTCTCAAGGCCCAAAGGATATCCCAAACCCTCGGCCGTTCAAGGTCCGGGGCTTGGGACCAACTGCGTCGGTCAGACAACCCTCGATCCACGCCGGATCAGCGCGGCTACGGTTACGGCAACGGCTGATCGTCACGATGAACGGCGAGGCCCGCCGCGTATCGAGTGGCCAGCGTCTTACCCACGGAAGCCTCGGCATCGGGTTTGACGATTCCAAAGACGGTCTCAGAGAAGCGCTCAGCTCGCAGCGCTTCAAGAACCGCTTCCCCGTCGTGAGGCGAAAACAGCCGGGCGGGGTTGCCAACTGCGATCCATCCAATCGGCATGGATGTGCCGGCCGGAAGCACCGTGTTGATATGGACGATGCCGTTGATGCGGACCGTCGATGTTGCGCCGATGGTCGCACCATTGAAAACGCACGATCCGGTCGCGATGAAGACCTCGTTCTCGATAGTGCAGCCGGTCAGGTGGGCATGTGGGCCAACCAGTATGTGGTCACCCAAACGAGCAGGTTGCCGTGACACGCCGCGGATCACAGCCTGTTCCATAATGATGCATGATTCGCCAATCGTCACGGGCCCGGTCTCGGCAGTGATGACCGCGCCATAAAGCACGCGCGTATCACGTCCGATCGTGACATCACCACAGATGACGGCGTTCGGCGCGATCCAAGCGGACGCATCAACCTGAGGCCGTTTGCCGTTATGTTCAACCAGCACGGCCGTGCTCCAAGACTGTGTACGGTTCACGGGAGCGATTCGGTTTTTCGCTCTGTCCTTGCAGCACACTGTTTTCGAGATTCAGCAGTAGTTGTTTGCGCCACAATCCGCCGCCGTAGCCGCATAGATGCCCGTCGCTACGGACGACTCGATGGCAGGGGACAATGACGGCAATCGGGTTGTAACCATTGGCGCGACCCACCGCCCGCTGCGCTCCAGGTCGGCCGATGTCGCGCGCCATCTGCTCGTACGTCGTCGTTTGGCCGTAGGGGATCTCCAGCAGTCGTTTCCAGACAATGTGTTGGAACTCGGTCCCCTGCATTGCCAAGCGCACGTCGAAGTGAGTCAAGGCGCCGTCAAAATATCGCGCCATTTCGTCGACCAGTTGCTCAAGGTGCGAATTGGTATCGGGTATGGCGGCACATCCCAGTCGTTTGCGCAGATTTGTGATCTGCACTTCCAACGAACGCCGATCGGCGAACTCGAACAAACAAACACCTTTATCCGTCGCACCGGCGACAAACGGTCCGATGGGCGTATCAACCCACTGCACGACGAGACAGTCAGTATCACGGCTCCGTCCCGGCGTCTTTCCAAAGAGACGCTCAAACGCATCGCGGAACCCGCTGTTTGATTCAAATCCGTGCGTGAGCCCGACCGCCGTCAGGTCGTCGCCGCGCCTGATGTGGGCCAGCGCCGATCCAAGTCGACGTGAACGCTGATACGCTTGAAACGTCATCCCATAGTGGGATTTGAAGTAACGGCGAGCGCGGGCAGGATCAATGTCCATCGCGCGCAGGTCTGCATCACGGATTCGATCCCGCGGCGCCTGCTCAACTCGCGTCAACAGGTCTTTGACCCACTGCGGCGCTTCACCGTTGCGGTCCATCGGTCGGCAACGTTTGCAGGGACGATAGCCGGCGACCAAAGCCTCGCGCGGCGTGGCGAAGAACTCGACATTCTCACGATTCGGCATGCGCGCAGTACACACAGGCCGGCAGAAGATTCCGGTCGTCTTCACCGCCAGGACGAACACGCCGTCGAACGACGCGTCGCTTTGCCGCGTTGCTCGCCACATCTGTTCTTCGCTTGGTAGGTTTCGCATGCCCAAACTCTACCAATAGACGGTAACGGTTCTACCGATTTTTGAGCGCGGAATTCAGATCGATCGTTTACCTATGAACGGGCGTGACCCGGACCTTCCTCGCTCCCTCCGGTCACTCGTCAGGTCCGGCTTCTGGAAGCCGCGGGTGGTATGCTACAATGAGGCCGCGATCAGCGGACCAAGGTCTTCGCACATGATTCACAAACCGTCTTCATACGATTGGAAGGGGGAGGCCCCACCTCTGCGCCGCCGCCACCGCCGGCGATATGTCGTCATTAGCGTTGCGGCGATGGGTATGATGATCGTGCCGTTCCTCCTGATCGATTTCGACGTACTTATCGGGCCTGGCTGGACGGCGGTTGTCTCAGGTTCGTTCCTGCTGTCGATGCTCGTACTGGTCTACGTCGTACAGAAACCCTATAGGCAATTAATGAAGCGGCTCGTAGCGGCTGACTTCAAGCTTTGTCCTGAGTGTGGTTATCGCCTCACAGGATTGAGTGACCAAACCGACTGTCCGGAATGCGGCACCGCCTGTGACCTCGAGGAAGTCGAGGCCATGTGGAGGGGATTTCGCACAAAGATCGTCGCGCGTAGGCAATAGGTCCATCTCATTACTGCTACCATCGTCCGGCAATTACCGAATCAGGGTCTATCCGCATGGATCACGAAGCATCCGCCAACGTGCCCTCGCGACAACTCCCCCCATTTGTCAGGCGTCAGTACATACGATTCCTGGTCTATGCTGTGGCGGGACTCGCCGCGATTCTTTTGCTGATCGGGCTCAGTGTAGTGGCATATCCACAATCGTCCTTTTCGTCATTTGTTATGTATTCTACGTTTGCCTATCCTGCGATCTCAGTCTTACTCGTCGCACTCTGGGACAAACGATTGACGCGCTGGCTCAAAGCGGTCGAGTACAGGCTTTGTCCTGAGTGTGGTTCTCAGCTCACGGGCTTGAGTGGCGCAACGGCGTGTCCGGAATGCGGTGTGACCTGTGACATCGAGCAAGTCGTGAACGCGTGGAGGGCATTTCGCCCCAAGATCGCCGCGCGTAGGCAATAAGTCCATCGATTCCTGCTCTGGCAAGCTCAAACGTGGAGCCCGCGAACACGACATACCCCGTCACTGGGCGAGGGAGATGTGCAGGCCCGGGCGCGGGTTGTGGAGCGGCCGGTGCCGTGGGCGAACTGATCGGCGGACGGCTGGTAGGGTCCCCTGTGCGGACCATCATCCTTCTTCCAGCCCCAGTTCCCGGCGGCAGATTTGCCGGACCGTGGCCGCAATTCCACGGGCCCCTTTGGCCTTGTCTGAATCGGTGGAGAACCCCGGGTACCGCACCTGGACCGAGAGGCGCGACAGGGCGTCCAAATCGGCGCGCATCGCACTCAGCTCGTTGATGGCCGGGTCTATCAGATCGAGCAGACGGGTCAAGTCGTGGACTTTGGGAAAGGCGATCACCCGCTCGGCGAGCACCGCCTTGAGGTACTTTTCGGCCGCCTGCTGGGCGTGGAAGCACACGGCGTCGTGCGCCGGCGGGTTCAGCCCCGCTACCGCGGCCATGACCCGGTAGTCCTCTTCGGCCTTGTCAACCCACTCGCTGGTGCTGGGCTTCATAGAGCACCCGACCCTTTTCTGTGATTTCGATGAGGAACCAGTCGTGCTGCTCGATCCGCCGTTGCAGCACATCCGGGTCGCGCACGATCAGGTCCAGGGCGAAGCCGTAATGGGGCAACGCGCGCGAGATTTCCATGGCCTTCCCCAGCGGATCGCCGCCATCCGCCATCACCACCAGCAGGTCAACATCCGAATGTTCATCCGGCTCGCCGTCAGCGTACGAGCCGAACAGGATGATCCGCTTGGGCTTGAAGCGGCGGGCTATCTCGTGTGCGTACGCCTCAATGTCGGCAAGGGCAACCATGCTGTTATCTTATCGCGGGATCAACTCGTCTGCCTCCGAATCTTCATTCACCGCCGGCGTGTTGCTCCGATTGAATCTGCGGGGCCCGCCGGGGATTATCGACATGCCGCTCGAAGAACTCGATGATGCGATTGAGACGGTCCATGCGCTGCGTCGGGTCGCCGGTGCGCGAAAGATCGTGCCCGGCGTTGGGATAGCGGATGTACTCCACGGGGCGATTCAGCGCCTTCAGCGACCGATACAACATCTCCGATTGCGATACGCCGGTGCGCAGATCGTTGCTCGCGTGCATGATCAACAACGGCGTTCGAATGCGATCGACATAGGTGATCGGACTGTTGCGTTCGATGATTCGGCGAACGCGATCGTCGAACGGATAGCCGCCCATGGTCCACTGCACGAGCCGCCAGGCATTGCCTTCGCCGAAGAACGTTTCCAGGTCGTAGACGCCGCGCTGCGCGACCGCGGCCTTGAAGCGATGATCGTTGCCGACGATCCACGCGGTGAGATAGCCGGCATAACTCCCGCCCGTGACGACGAGTCGCTTTTGGTCGATCCATTCGTGAAGGCGCAGCGCCTCGTCGACGACGGCCAGGACGTCGCCCGCCGGCCCTTCCCCCCAATTCTGGAAGTTACCGCGTTGAAACTCGTACCCGTATCCGCCGGAGCCGCGTGGGTTGGCGTACACCACGCCGTACCCCCAACTGCACAGCAACTGGAACTCGTGCCACATGGTTGACTCGCCCGGACCCCACATTGCCGCCGGCCCTCCGTGGATTTCCAACACGAGCGGATACGTCTTGGTCTCGTCGCGATTCGTCGGCTCCATGAGCCAATACTGCACGCGCGTTCCGTCCGGCCGGGAGATCCAACCTTCCTGCGGCATGGAAAGGCGTTTCTCGGCCACCCAGGGGTTGAGGTCGTAAGCCAGTCGATCTCCTGAGCCGTCGCGCACCATCAGTCGGCACGGGTTGACCGGACTCGTCACCGCGTACACGATCGACCCGCCTCCCGCGTCGAACGTCTGCACGCCGATTGGAATGTCGTTGATTTGATCGACGAGCGGCACCGGCTCCAGCAGCCCGAAACTGATCATCATCAACGGAAACGATCCGCGCTGCGCCGCGGTGAAGAGCAGGTCGCCGTTGGGACGCCAGCGAAACGCCCCGACCGACGCGTCGAATGTTGATTCATCGGTCATCCAGGTCGGCTCGGCCGAGCTGTCGTCAGTTACGGCGACCAGACCCAACTGTCGTTGCCGATAGGTCGGCTCATCCGTCCGTTGCCCGGAGAATGCCAGAAGCGATCCGTCCCGGCTCGGCTTGGGAGCGCTCAGCGACCACCCGTCAACTGAGAGGAAGAGCCGATCGTCGCTCCCGTCGACATTCATCCGCCAAAGTTGCGTCGCCCGCAGGCGATCAGGGTGTTGGTCGGCGGCCTTGTTGGATGCATAAATGATGCCTTGGCCATCAGGCATGAACGCCGCCGAATGGTGATCGAAGAATCCGTTCGTGATCTGTGTCGCTTGCATTTGCGGATCGTCGGGATCAACCACGAACAGATGATCGAAGCCCGCCAGTCCCCGCAGCCGCCGCTCACCCTGGAAGTTCAGACGACTGATCGCGTCCGGGTTCAGTTCCTTTGCGTTCGCCGCCAGCCACGCTCGGATCTCCTGCCTCGTCCCGTCCGGCTTGGGCGTGACATCATCGTTCGGCTCGGCGTCTTTCCACTGGCGCTTGGGCCGCTCCATTGGGTACGGCGGCGTCCCGTCGATCTCGTCGATTGGAATCTCCGACGACACGAGAATCAAGGCCCCGTCGGGTGACCATCTCGGAAAGCCGGCGCCGTGCTCAAGGTTCGTCACCGGTCGCGCTTCGCCGCCGTCCACCGGGATGATCCAGCACTGCGGTCCATCGTCCTGGTCCTCATCACCGCGAACGAATGCGATCCAACGACCGTCCGGCGACAAACTCGGCGACCCGTCCCGACGATCGCCAAACGTCAGTTGTCGAGGTTCAGCGTCAGGATTGAACAGATCGAGCAGGAACAGATGTGAGCGGTACGCGTAGGTTGGCTGCGCCTCAGCGTCCTGATCCGCGGCCGCCGGCTCGACCGCAATGGACCGAACCGCAAACACCGCCTTCGTACCGTCCGGGGCAACATCGATCGAGCTCACGGTCCGGATACGCAACAGGTCGCTGGTGACGATCGGTTCTTCGCCCGCCGCCGAAAACGACGTGACGCAAGCCGCGGTAACGATCGCAGTCAGATATCTCAGTACTCGCATACCCCAATCATACCGCATCGCGCGCGACCTCGGCACGCCGAATCCAGATGAATCCGTAACCCACCCCGGACGCTGAGATCGCGCACCGGCCCATGGTCACGGGCACATCATCGCGGCATGAAAGAGTTGGGCGCTACCCCCCAAGCTCGTCGAGCGCAGCCGCAAACTGATCCTTCGGCGTGAGCCCGACGAATTTCTTTTTCACTTCCCCGCCCTGGAACAGGATGATCGTGGGAATCGCGCTGATGCCGTACTTGATCGACACATCGCGATTCGAGTCGGTGTCGAGCTTGCCGATTTTGACCTTGCCCTTGTACTCGTCGGCCAGTTCCTCCATGGTCGGCGTCAGCATTCTGCACGGCTGGCACCACTCGGCCCAGAAATCCACGAGCACGGGAATGTCGGAGTTGATTACCTCCGCATCAAAGTTGCCATCGGTGAACTCTTGGATGTCGTCGCTTGCCATGCTCGAGATCTCCGCTTCGCTGCCCCCCGCGCTGTTCCCCCCGGCGGGCGTAGCGAGGCATCGTAACAACCTCAGCCGCGACTTCAATCAATCAATCAGTTTGGGTAGCTGGGCGAATTGCCGCCGCCACCGCCAGCGCCTCGCGATGCGCCGCCACATCATGCACTCGAAACAATCGAACCCCGCACAGCCAGTGAGCCACGCTCACCGCTGTCGAGCCGATCACACGCTCCGACGGCGTGGCCACGTTCGTCGCAGCGCCTATGAAGCTCTTTCGGCTCGCGGCGCTGAGAACCGGGAATCCCAGCCGCACAATCTCCTGCATCCGCTGAATCAGCAGGAAGTTATGCTCTTTTGACTTGCCGAATCCCAAGCCGGGATCGACCGTGATCGCGTTGTGATCAACCCCGTGAGATATCGCCGTTTCGCATCGCTCACCAAGGAACTCGCATACGGTCTCTACGACATCCTCGTAGATCGGGTCGCGGACGTATTGGTCGCTGTAGGCATCGTGTTGCGGTGACGTGAGGCGATGCATCAGCACCAGCCCGCAGCCGCGCGTAGCCGCAAGGGTGAACATCCGTTCATCGTCCCGCCCCGCCGCCACGTCGTTGATAATGTCCGCCCCGGCTTTCAGGGCCGCTTCAGCTACGACGCTGCTCGTCGTGTCGATCGAGATCAGCACATCGCGACACCGACTCAGTTGCTGGATCACTGGCGCCGTGCGGGCGATTTGCTCATCCACGCCGACTCGCGCCGCGCCCGGACGGGTCGATGCTCCACCCACGTCGATGATGCACGCCCCGTCGTCGATCATTTGCACCGCGTGATCCACCGCCGACTCGACGCTCGCATACGACCCGCCGTCCGAAAAGCTGTCTGGAGTCACGTTCAGGACGCCCATCAGCCTCGGACGATCCAGCGCGAGCGTTCGTTGGGGACCGACGCTCCAGGTGACGCTCTTTTTTACTGCACAGTGCTTCACAGCGGGTCAGTGTATCCACCCCCTGGTAACTCGCGGGCGTATCCTGTGACCGATGTCGGTGGCCGTAGCGATCCTCCTTCTCGTGGCCGTGCCCGTCGTGGCCGCGGCCTTGCTGCGCTGGGCTCGCTGCCCCGGTTGGGCTGTGCTCGGCGGGGCCGTCGCGGGGATTGTCCTGGGCCCATCCATCTTCGGACGAGCTCTCCCTGCACAGTTCCAAACCTTCTATGTCGGCGGCATCAAGCAACAGGCCGAGCTCGAGCACTTCGTCAGACGACAACAAGCCGACGCAATCGCCGCTGAGCACGCCGGCGCTGGGCCCGAGCGACTGGCCGAACTCGCTGAGCAGCAGAAGCTCGCTCGGGATGGCCTTGATACCGCTTGGAATGAAGCGAAATGGGCTGATCAACGTCCTATGCGGGCGTTCACCGTCGCCGTCGTCGTCCTCACATTGCTCGGTGCGGGCCCTCGCAGCGGGCGCAATGACGGTCAGCCCCGGAACCTCGTCGCCTCCATGAGCGTCGGGGCGTGGTCGGCCGGGCTGCCTGGCGGCTTGGCCTTCGCCGCGATGTACTGGCCGTGGCACCGCCCGCTCTCCGAGGCCGTGCTCGTCGGGGCTGCGGTCGCCATTGGCCCATGGGTGTTGACGTCAATCGATCGCGAGGCCGCCGACCAAGCCGAGCTGGGCGGGGCTCACATGATCCAGAGAGCCGGTCTGATCGCTACGCTCCTTGCCATCGCCGCCGTCGGCTGGGGGCTCTGGCTCCACAAAGGCATCCCCGGCCTGCTCTTCGCCACCCCCCTCCTCGCCGCCCCTCTCGCTCACCACTTCTTCCCACAAAAGGGGTCGGGAGTCGTTTTCGGAGGTTTCAGGGCCATGGGGGGTGCTTGGGTTGAACCCGTGCTCGTGCCCGTGCTGGCCGGATGTGTTGCGATCAAGATCGACTTGTTCGCACACTTCGCCGTCTGGCCGATCGTCGTCCTTCTCCTTCTCAGCGGCGACGGGCGCTGGCTCGGCGCGTACCTGGGGGCGATGGTCCTCGGCGGGCGCGGCTCGCTGCGCACGATGCGCCTCGTGCTGGGGACTATGGCCTGCGGCCCAACCCAACTTGCCATAACCGCGATCGCCATACACACATGGTCGATCCCCGGTGAATACGCCATGGCCCTGTTGCTCGGCGCCGTCCTCATCGAAACCACCGTCGGCGCCCGCCGTTCCATGGCCCGACGACTGATTCAGACCGAAGAAGAAATTGAGCGAATGACGCAAGAGTGATCTTGGCCGCCGGTCGAAGGTCCCAAACCGTGAGTCCCTCCCCGTAATCCTTTCATTACCACTTCGGCTTTCCACTCTCCGCTGCCTGGCGCATGCGCAGCCGGCGGATCGTCTCCGGACTCTCGTTATATTTGATCCCCAGGCACCGCTGACACATCAGCCGCCGCGGATGAAACAGCAGCTCATACCGCTGTACCAAGCGCCCGATAAAGCGATGGTGTTTCACGCGCAGACCCGGCGGCAAAGTCCCGATCCACGTTTGCGCCGCGAGCGCATCATATAACTCCGCCTCCGTACATTGCACAATGAACAGCTTGGTCACGCGCTGCGGGCAAATCTCCATGTTCAGTTTCGATCCCCGCGCAATCGTGCTCAGCCCCGGTAACCGCGGGTCGTAATCCGCCAACTTCCAATCCAACGGCGACGGACAGTTCGGCGGGCAGTTCTTCATATGCGGACAAATCAGAAACGGCCGCTTCGTGATTGCCTCACTCAGCTTCCAAAGCTCAACGCGCAATGGATGCTTCCACATGTCCGGCACGCCGAGTTTCTTCATTCGGCACGCGCCTTTGTTGGGGTTAGGGTGTAGCCCGAAATCGTGATACGGCGTCGGCACGCCCGGCGTCAGACCACGGCGCACACGTCTGGCCGGTACACCGGGAGGACGCATTGCGTTGGCCTGGGCCGTGCGATAGTCACCGGAAAGTGCCCTCGGCCGGCGCTTGCGGTCCATCGCCAACAGCCAATCGGCCGTCAGGATCACGATGCCGGTGGAAATCCTGCCGTTGACGGTCGGCGTTTCGCGGAAGATACCCCGCCGCCAGACATCCTTGGCGAAGACTTCCATGCACGCGGCGCGATCGATGTTCCCCGCCTGGTTCGTCCATGACGGGGGCTGATCGAACGTCGCGAATTGCGGTCGGTGAACTCGATACGCCATTGATCCATCCTTTCGCACAGCAAAACAACATGTCCCCCTCTATAGGGGCGGCGGTCGCGCCTGCGCGCGCCAAGGCAGCCGTTGTATTTGGGCGGTCACCCCCGGCAAGCCGGGGGCTATATAGGTTCGGATTGGCGGTATCATGCAGGTATGGGCGCGACGCGCGGGATCCATATCATTTGGACCACGTACGGCACGTGGTTGCCCGGCGATCCTCGCGGGCATTGGTCAGCGCTGTTTGATCTCTACGGCCGATTGAAACAGGCTGGGCACCAGTTGAACTTGCCCGACGTTGATACGTACAGCCGTGCGCGATCTTTGATGAAGGAATCGTCCAAGACATTGAGCGTCGACGAAATGCGAATCGCTGCCGATGTTCTCGGCTCATATATAGCCCCCGAACTGTCGGGGGTGGGCGGCGATGATCGCCCGATCTGCCGCGCCTGCGCCATCGAAGCGACGCACGTACATCTGCTCGTGGGCCCGGTGCACCAGCCGATCGGCAAGTTCGTTGGACGTCTCAAGGGCACGTCTTCCAGCACGATCCTTCGACACTCAAACAACGCTGGCCGCAACCGCGTCTGGACCGCAGGCTACTGGAAGGTATTTCTGTTCGACGACGAAGCAGTCAATGCTGTCGCTCAATACATCGAAGCGCACAACACACGGCGGGAACGACCCGAAGCACCCTATCCGTGGATCACCCCTATATAGCCCCGGGCTCGCCCGGGGGCGTTGCTCAGAGACCTGCCTCCCGATACCGTAGCGCGAGGAGAATCGCACGACAATGGACGGTATCGTTGGCCCAGTCCAGACTGCCTCAACCGGAGGCTCGCCACTTCAGGCACATGTATCCCACCTAAGGCACCTCTCAAAATCTGCAACGGCCTGGAGAATCCTGCACGATCGCTTTCACCTCGTGAAGACGGATGCGAAACGATCGGGCGATCTGCTTGCCGCATTCGTAGCACAAGGACTCGAGTTTCACGAAGGCAGCCGCATCGTCCGCCACAGTGTTAGGCCAGTTCTGCAGTACTATAGTTATCTGAACTTTGCCGTCGCGACGATCCTGGCATATCGCCCTCCAAACTATCAGTCGTACAAATCCCACGGCGTGAAGGACTGTACCGCATCTCTGGGAACGGTAGAGATGTCCTCGCCGGTAGTGAGAGTATCTAGCGGCGCTGTACCGCTCTTCCATGAGATCTTGTCCGATGCGCCGATTCGGGGCAAGAAGTTAAGGCTTCGTGAACTCCTCGTAGCGATACCAATGCTCAGCGTCGAGCTTCGAGATGCGTTTCAGGTTGAAACAAGTACACTTCGCGTCACGACTTCATCGTTCAGTGAGGGCCACGGCGATTCAACTCGGACCGGATCGCAAGTGCAATTCGATCTCGTATCGCCCCCATGGGGCTCCGTGAGTTCTCTTCGTTTTCCCCGCTCAGCTGTCGAGAAGGCCATGCCTTTGCTGGAATCAGCCTATCGGTATGAATCTGGTAGTGCCGTGCAAGCGATCTACCGGTCTGAAAAAAGTTGGAACACTCGAGAAAAGAGGGAAGGCGCGAAGGTTCATCGTGCCAACTGTTTGCGCTTGATCAATTTCGGTGGTCAAGGTACGGATTCGGCCGGGCCGCGCTATCGATGGACCTACCTACCTAGAGTAGCGATCCTTCCGACCATGACAGCTACCCTGCTAAACTCCTTCTTTCTTGCTTCTATCTTCCGATACCGACCCAGGCTCGCGAGAAGCCTGGAGGAATCGCGTCTCAACGTGCTCGTCGATGTGTTCATCAACGAGGCAGACGCCTTCATGCTGCCCGCTTTCCGCAATCT